>JAQUQE010000001.1 GCA_028716225.1 Dehalococcoidales bacterium
ATCGCTACTCATCCAAATGAGAACTGGTCGATGGATTTCATGAACGATGCACTTTTTGTTGGGCAGAAAATCAAGACCCTAACGTTAGTGGATAACTTTACCCGGGAGAGTCTGGCGATAGAGGCAGTCTGGCGTCTCGCTGGGCATGGTGTCGTAGCAGCATTACTGAAGGTTGCTGATGAGAAGGGATTACCTAAGTCAATTAGGATTGATAAGAGGCCTGAATTTACTTCAAAGGCGCTGGATCAATAGGCGTATTTAAATGGCGTGGAGTTGGATTGTATACGTCCTGGAAAATCGACGGACAATGCTTTGATCGAAGCATTCAATGGAAGATTCAGACAAGAATGCTTGCACGAAAGTTGGTTTCTGTCCATGGAGGATGCCAGGGAGAAGATAGAACAATGGCGGCACACTACAACTATGAAAGGTCTCATGGATCGTTGGGAAACCTATCAGCGGTTGAATTCGCAGGAGTACAAGTGGCAAAATGGTCGGAAAAATCTCCTAATGATTGTTCCTAAGAAAAGGACAGGTCCATATCATAGGTAGACTCTAACTCATGGTGTGGCTGTTTTCGGTGGAAAGGTCAAAAACTGGGGCATATCGAGAATTTCAATTATAAGCCGAGAAAAAATTTCCTGAACCGAAAGACGTTTAATAATGGGAAGGAAGTATAGTATATTGCGTGAGCCTTTAGGCACGAGTATAATAACTCTTGGCCAAATAATCCACTGCACTATCTTATACCGGTAGATTTGGTTACAAGATTATGCGAAAATATCTATAAAAGGGGAAAACAACCTTAGGGAAAGATGGGTAGCTACTCCTTATATGTGGTACTAGAAATTATGATACTAAGTGCATCATCTTGTAAATAATAATGCGAACAATATCGAAGAAATGGCTGCATTAAGTAAATGGTGTATTAAAGTAAGTAGTAGAGAGGGTGAATCTCATTGGCAGGAAGCAGACTAAACGAACTTAATTGTATTTGTGATATCGCTCAGATTATTGACAGATCGAATCTTACCCCGGATGAATTGTGCCAAGATTTTATAGGCGTAATAAGTAGATATCGAACCTCTGACATCAGTATCGTTGGTGTTACGATCAGGATTGGAAGCAAGGATTTTAGATCAACAGGTTTTCAAATGGGCAATTGGAAACGAATTGCGGACATTTTAGTAAAAGAAGTTAGGGTAGGCACACTAGAAATTCATTGTTTGACCCCAAGTCGCGGATTTGAGCAAAAGCAATCTTTCGCATGGCTAAGCTTCTTAACTGACTTTGTCGCTGAGAGAATTGGAAGAGCCGTTGAGCGCACGCAGATACTGTGGGAGATAAAACGCAGAGAGGAACGTTTTAGGGCTTTAGCCGAACATACAAGTGACTGGGTCTGGGAAATGGATACTAATTGTGTATACACCTATTCCAGCCCCAAATCTAAGGAAATCATAGGTTACGAACCAGAGGAAGTGATTGGTCGGTATGAATGGTTCTCTAGCTTGCCCGAGTATTTAGAGGAATACAAAAAGAAACTCCGTAGTATTATTAGATCCCAGCAGCCATTTGTACAATTAGAGAATTCTAACTTACATAAGGATGGCCGATTGGTAATATTAGAAACCAGTGGTGTACCTTTTTTCGATGAGTTCGGTCGGCTTTTGGGCTACAGAGGCATTGATCGTGATATTACTAATCGAAAAAGTCTGGAAAAAGCACTCAGGGATAGTGAGGAGTTCGCCTCCGATTTATTGCATATGTTACCTAATCCGATAATAGTGTTATATCCTGATACCAGTATAAAGTATGTTAATCCTGCATTCGAAAGGCTGGTTGGTTATTGCTCCTCAGATGTTGTTGGCGCTAAACCCCCATTCCCATGGCAGACAGAAGGAACTCGAAGCCAAACAAGTATGCAGTATAAAAAATCCGTGTCTAAGAAGGCGAAAAATATAGAGCTACTTCTTCAAAAGAAGCATGGTGAGACATTCTGGGTTGAGAAAACACTGCTACCGATAATAGAAAATGGGGGTATCGAATACTATCTAGAAACCTGGGTTGATATAACAGAACCGAAGCGTCTTAGAGAATCTATGCAGTTCTATATAATGATGGCTACTTCTGCCCAAGAAGAGGAACGTAAGCGAATTGCCCATGAGCTACACGACGAGACGATTCAATCGCTCTACAGCCTACTTCAGGATATAGATGCGCTGATGAATAAGGAAAAACACATGTCAGAGAGTATCGTTAGTAATTTGAAACGCCTTAAGGTTAGGATTGATACTATAATGGGTGAAACGAGACGGCTCAGCCAAGAATTGCGCCCCGGGTTGTTAGATAAATTTGGGCTTATACCATCTATAGAGTTGCTGATCGAAGAGACGCGGAAGACAGATAACCTCAATTGTCGTATTGAAATATTCGGCTCGAAGCGCCGCCTGTCTTCCGAGATTGAGTTGATGCTATATCGTGTTACTCAAGAGGCACTACATAATGTGAGGAAACATTCTAGGGCAACCGAGGCTATAGTGAGAATCGGATTTAGCAAGAGAAAAATCAAACTTAGTATCATCGATAATGGTATCGGCTTCGAATTACCTGATGACTTGTACGAATTTGCCCATGTTTATAGAATGGGTTTATTGAGTATGACAGAACGTATTCGTTTGATTGGTGGTAGCATATCAATTATATCGGAGGTTGGCAAAGGTACAAACATAGTAGCTGAAGTATCGATCCCAAACGCACAAAGTAAACTACCATCTGGATAGACGATGATCTACCTAGAACACCGCTGTCAGCTATTTGTAAGTAGTTTAGTGTGCATGACCTTACCCCTGAATTAGCGCACCGATGATTTGAGAGTAATCCCTTGAGCGCCCTAATATCGAGCGCCTAGTCGGCTACAATCTGCTTGAGACGGCAATTTTCGCCTTCCAGAGATTTCAGGCGTTTCAATTCGCTGATGGTGAGACCGGCTTACTTGCCTTCCCGGAGCACGGCTATGATCTGTTCCTCGGTGTACTGTCTTGCTTTCATGAGTCCTCCTTAGTTTATTTATTATACCGGAAGACTCTAACTCATGGTGTGGCTGTTTTCGGTGGGAAGGTCATGTAGCCAGAGCCGTTATCTGATAGCAACACCACTTGGTTTTCCATCAGCACATTCATCATACTGGTGAAGCGTGTTTGTCCCAGTTTCACTGAAAACATAGAACCTCTTGCTCTGTTGGCTTAGCCTTCCGTTTCTTTTATTACCAGTTATACATAAAGATATCTTTGAGATTACTCGTGGATAATACCTCAATAGTATGACATAAAATGAGAATACAAAAACACTTTATTTACTGGTCCGTTATCTAGCATTGTTAGCATATGTTATTGGGAATTAAACTTTGGCAAGATAGTACACATCTCTCCTTTACTCAATACTGAATCCACACGTCTCACTGCATGACTAAATATAACCAAGATCTTTAGCTAGCTCACCACAGATAATATCCAGTTTAGCGATGATCTCTTCAACATCACTCTTGTTTAAACATAGCGGCGGTGTTAATACGATAGTTGATTCAAAATCTCGTGCCAATATACCATGTTTCTCCATCTTACTGTACGCTCGATCAAAAATATTTACCTCTGGAGGGAAGAAAGCTCTTGTCTTTTTGTCTGCTACCAGCTCTATGCCAACCATTAGTCCTATTCCACGAATGTCACCAACTATTGGATACCTATAAAGGCGCTCCTTGAGACCCTCAAGCAGATAATCTCCCATCTTAGCTGAGTTATCAACCAATCTTTCACGCTCGATGATAGAGATATTTGCCAAAGCTCCGGCTGCAGAGTTAGGGTTTCCACCCCAGGTGGAAAAGTTGACAAGGCCCATTCTGGGGCCACTCTCTATTACCTCAGCTATTGCCGGTGTTGTAATAGCTGCCGCACAAGGTATGTAACCGCTGGTAATTCCTTTGGCAAAATTAATTATATCAGGAAGATAATCCCAATGCTCACAGGCAAACCACTTACCAGTACGACCAAAACCGCAGATTACCTCATCATTGATAAGCAGTACACCGTATTTGTTACAAATGTTGCGTACAATAGGCCAGTATTCAGGCGGTGGTACTGCAACACCACTGGAATGAGATACAGTATCCCCTATGACTGCTGAAACAGTTTGCGGTCCCTCGTTTAATATAACACGCTCTATCTCTTGAGCACACTGAATATTACAGTCAGGGTATGACATCCCGTAATCACAATGGTAACAATAAGGTTGAGGAACGCGTATCGCCTGTGGCATCATGGGTTCAAAATACGAAAGCACTTCTCTATAACAGCCCATTACACTCATGCATGCCCAAGTTGTTCCATGATAGGAGCCCCTCCTACTAATCATCTTATGTCTCCTGGGCTCTCCGTTTAGCACATGGTATTGCTTGGCCATTTTCATCGCTGCCTCTACTGCTTCGGAACCCGAGTTACAAAATGCTACCTTTGTCAAGTCCCCTGGTGTAATCTCAGCTAATTTCTCGGCTAATTCTATACAAGGAATATTACAAAACTCAGGAGCGACAATAGTTATCTCGGCTGTCTGTTTTAGTATGGCTTCAGCAATTTCCACTCTGCCGTGTCCGACTATTCCAAACTGCCAACCCGCAGCACCATCAATATATTCTTTCCCCCTTATGTCCCTAACACGAATCCCCTCTCCTTTTACCAGAATCTTTATATTACCTGGTTTTTGATACCAATCTAGCGATCTATATGGAAGAAAAATGTGTTTAAAGACCTTTGCTCTCATTTCTTCATAATTATTTTTATTCGTTGCTACCATTACCTAACTCGCCTCCCTCTTTTCTTTTAATTTAAACACGATACTATGTGTAGATTAATTAAAGAATAGCACTTGATATTATTTAAAACATCATACCAATTATGTATTCTGCTAATGTAATATGTTTGTATTTTGTGTGTATCATCTGTATATCGTCAATAAAAATGCAACAGTACTTCTGAACACCCATCGGTTCTAAATCTCAAGTCAACTGGGACTACGAGAAATTTTAATCTTCCCACCGAAAACAGACACACCGATGATTAGAGTCTTCCGGTATAATAAATAAACCAGGGGGACTAATGAAAGCAAGACAGTACACCAGAGGAACAGATCATAGCCGTGCTCCGGGAAGGTTAAGTCATTGACAGGGTCGCTGATCTCTGTCGCAAGTCGGGATGAGCGACGCCACCTATTACAACTGGAAGGCGAAAATCGCCGTCTCAAGCAGATTGTAGCCGACCAGGCGCTCGATATTCGGGCGCTCAAGGAATAATTACTTCTGAAGCCCAGGGGTAAGCGTTTAGCGGTCTCTCACATCAGGAAGAGCCTTGGGCTGAGTGAAAGACGGGCCTGTGAGCTGGTTAATATCTAGTCCTCGGTATTCCGTTACCGGCCGAAGCCGGGTAATGATGATGCCTTGCGTCACCGCCTGCGGGAGCTTACGGAGCAGTGGAAACGGTTTGGTAGTCCTCGGCTGCATATCTTGCTGAAAAAAGAAGGCCTGGTGATTAATCATAAAAGGACTGAACCATGGGTAACGGACCGGAGTTTACCAGTCGAGCTCTTGATGAGTGGGCGTACCGTAAAGGCGTGAAGCTGAATTTCATCAGGCCCGGGAAGCCGATAGAGAGCGCCTATGCCGAGAGCTTCATCGGCAGACTGAGGGACGAATGCTTGAATACCAATCGGTTTCTCAGCTTGAAACATGCCCGGGATGTTATCGAAGACTGGCTTATAGACTATTAATGTTGTCAGACTACACAGCTTATTGAAAGGAAGTACCCCCAAGGAGTATGCTGAAATAACCGCGAGACGCTAATCATCGGTGCGCTAATTCAGGGGTAAGATCAGCATGACCAAGAAGATTGCAGTATTAACTGTTTCGGAGTCTAAGAGGTTAATCGCCAAAGGTGTAGCAAATCTAGACATAGTCAAAAACGCGTTGGGGTGCGGTATAGTAGCCATTGCAAAAGGAACTACAAATGGATATGTAGTTGAAGAGCTTTTGAATAAGGGAATAGATAAAACTGTATACGTTCTGGGAAGAGTGCTGCCGGAGAAAATGGAGAATACGTATGACTTCTCTCCCTCTATGAATGATATTGTATTGAAAGATGGTAAATTAGTTGGTATTTCTGTGATCGAGGCAGTGCACCACATGGGTGAAAATGACGTATTCATTAAAGGATGCAATATATTGAACTATGAAAAAAGGATTGCCGGGGTCCTAAAGGGTAGCGGGACTGGCGGAACCATAGGAGCAACGATTGAAGTAATAAAACGTAATAAGATAAATCTAGTACTGCCTGTTGGCATTGAGAAATCATCAGGTGCTGACATCTATTCTATTCGTAAGGAACTTGAAGAAGGTGTGACTTGGCGGGGTAGTCTTCTCAGATTAGAGCCTCTAACCGGTACAATAGTGACTGAAATTGAGGCGTTAGAGATATTGACCGGTGTAAAGGCGATTCAGGTTTCTGCTGGGGGGATTGGAGGGGCGGAGGGTTCTGTAAGACTCCTGCTGAAGGGTAAAGAAGGGCAAGTGCAAGAAGCGGAGGACCTAATCGAAGATATTCAGGGAGAACCTCCATTTTTGAAACTGCTGGGGTGAATGCAAGAGGAGTAGATCATGACAGATAGTAAAGAAGGTGTTAAGGTCGGCGTTTTTATCCAGGTAAGAATGAAATCCACTCGGCTTCCCAGGAAAGCAATGATTGAAATAGAGGGGAAAACGGTTATTGAGCACCTGATTGAGCGAGTTAAAATGGCTAGGATGCCAAATGTAATTGTAGTTTGTACTTCCACACATCCGGATGACGCTATTCTTATTGAGGTTGCTAAAAGGGCAAAGGTAAATTGGTTTGCCGGGAGTGAGGAGAATGTGATGGAGCGGTTTTTGGGTGCTGCCAAGCAAGAGAGGGTTGATATAATCGTTAGAGCTACCGGGGATTGCCCTCTAAAAGCCCCTGACCAAATTGATAAAGCTATCGCTCACCTCATTGCCAATAAAGCTGATTATGTTAGATTAGTGGGCATGCCATTGGGTACAGGTTGCGAAGTATTCACGACCAAGGCTCTTGAGAAGGCTCACTCTTATGCCATTGATCCTAACTATAGCGAGTACATGTCTTTTTATTTTTGGAATAATCCGGACGTATTCTCCATGGAGGAATTAGAATGCGATGAGAGCTTAAAGCGCCCTGGTTATCGTCTCACGGTTGACGAAGCCGTGGATATAGAGCTAATGGAGCAAATATATCGAAGTTTATACCATGGAGGGAGAATATTCTCGCTAAAAGAGGTTATAGAATTGCTTGATGCCAGGCCAGACTTGGTAGAACTCAGTAAGCGAGTGAAAGTCAAATGGCAGGATGATAAGGAATTAGTTGATCTCTTGAAACAGAAAACAAGGCTACGGAATAAATAAGGCTTTTCTTCGTGCAAATGGTTGTCGTGCTGCACTATTGGTTATAAATGATCATATCAGGCAATAGAGTCTGGGGGAATAATGAAGATTGCTTTTGTGGTTGAGGGCGGCTTGAAGATGGGGATGGGTCATATTTGCAGATCTATAACCCTGGCTGAGGAATTAGTGTGTGGAGCCGAGATATGTTTTCTGACGAAGAGTGATGAGACCGCAGTCAATCAAATAAAGACTGCTGGATTCAAAACGATTAAACTAGAGAATGATGAAGAAGTATTGAAACTTTTACAAGAGGTGAGACCCGGTATAGTCATTATTGATAAGCTTGATGTGGAAGAGGACTTTGCCAGGAGGTTAAAAGAAGGTCTGAGTTCGAAGATAGTAATATTTGCCAACATGACTGCAGCCAATAAGTATGCGGATATTGTGGTAAATGCTGTTGTTGGAAGCAAGCTTAAGAACAGGAAATTTCTAGACGAAAATACAAATACACTTTATTTCTTTGGTCCCAGTTACTTTGTGTTAAGGGAGGAGTTCCTTAAATTTAAGGAGAGAGGAAAAACGTCAAAGGATAAGGTAGAAAAGATAGTTTTGATTTTTGGGGGAAGTGACCCCTCAAATCTGACCACAATTGTATCGAACGAGCTGCTTAGTTTAAGTTATGACTTCAAAATAGATGTAATCCTGGGGATTCACTTTGTGCACTTTGATGAACTAAATCGGGTCTTGGAGAAATATCGAGATAAAAAGGACAACGTACTTATATACAGGAATGCCAGGAATGTTGCTGAGTTGATGTATAAGGCAGATTTAGTAATAGCTTCCCCGGGTGCTTCAATATTTGAAGCCTTGTGTACCAGAACACCAGTAATAGCAATACCCCAGAATCTGCTGCAGAAAAGTTGGTTCGATGGATTGTTGCCCGCATTGGATAAGAATGAAGTCAACAGACTTAGTAATATTATTGCTAATACCAATTTCATTAACCCAGACGCAGACTACGTTAGGGAATTGGATATTGGAGGAGGGAAAGCGGAACTAATTAAAGCGATAGTGGAGGGGGCTTAATAGTAATGATAATAGTTACAGGGGCTACCGGGCTTATTGGTACATACCTGATTGATCAGCTAGTCAAAGATGGCGTGGAGGTTTTAGCTACAGGCAAAAGTGGAATCGGCGAAGCATATTATAAGAATCAGGACATACCCTTTCAAAATTTGGATATCACACAAGAAACAGATTTTAGAAAACTTCCCCAAAGAAATATCAGTGCGGTGGTGCATTTAGCAGCTCTGATACCAGCTAACGTAATAGAAGAAGACTATGACCCTAGGCATTATATAACTGTGAACGTCGTCGGAACCCTTAACGTCTTGGAATTTTGCCGAAGAAATAGTGTGCACAAAATTATATATTCATCATCACATAGCGATGTTGAGAATCTTTGGGGCTTCGGCAAGCCAATAGGCGAAGAAGCAGGCAGTAATTTCAAGTACACCGGAGACCATGCCATGTACATTATTTCCAAGCTATGTGGGGTGGATTGCGTCAGACACTATTATGAACAATATGGCGTACGGAATATAGTATTCAGGCTACCACCGGTGTACGGTTATGGACCACATACCGAGATTTACAAGGATGGCAAGTCTCTTAAAACTGGATTCGTAATCTTCATTGAGAACGCTGTCGACGGAAAACCAATTGAAGTCTGGGGCGATTGCCAAAAAGGAAGGGATGTAGTCTATGTCAAGGATGTCGTTTCTGCCATTATTCTAGCATTGAAAAGCGAAGACGCTTTAGGTTTGTATAACATTGCTTCTGGGAAAGTCGTTACTCTGAAAGAGGAGGCGGAATCAATTGTAAGAGTATTCTCACCAAAGGAAACTCCGTCCAGAATCGTCTATCGTCCCGATAAACCAAATTCAATACAACCTTTCCTATATGATATCAGCAAAGCAAGAAGAGATTTTGGGTGGTTTCCAAAATACTCATTTGAGCAAATGCTTGAGGATTACAAAAAGGAAGCGGAAAGCGGGAGATTCACATTCTTGCTAGAAAAGAGGAAGGAGATTAACCGAAAATGAGGTCGGTTGTTCTACAGCCCACTTATTTGCCATGGATGGGCTACTTCGGGATGGTTGACGCTGCTGATATTTTTGTCTTTTACAATGATGTGCAGTTTTCACCTCAGTCTTGGCAACAGCGAAATAGGATTAAGACTTCTCAAGGCTGGATTTGGCTATCAGTGCCGGTTGTACGGCAATTCGGCTCAAAGATTAATGGTACCAGAATCAACAATAGCACCGATTGGAACAAAAAACACTGGGAATCTATAAAACAAAGTTACACCAAAGCCCCTTTTTTTGAACAATGGGCCCCGATTTTTAAGGAAGTTTATGATAATGAATGGGAATATCTCGCCGACTTAAATGTAACCCTCATTCAAAAAATAGCCAAGGCCTTGGGATTGGAAACGAAATTCGCTGTTTCTTCTGATTTAGAGATTGGGGGCGTAAAAACAGAACGTTTGGTAAATACCCTGCAGAAAATAGGTGCTGATGAATATGTCAGCGGTCCTGGGGCAAAGGACTATATTGACGTTGATAGCCTCAGGGAAAAAGGCATCAAACTGTATTGGTATGAATACCAACACCCGGTCTATCCCCAAATAAGAGGGGAGTTCGTGCCGTATTTGTCAGTAATCGATCTGTTGTTTAACACTGGTGCAGAGGCAGTAAGGTATATAAGAGAAGGGGCGAAAGGTGTCATCAGATTAGAAGGGGAGGTGTAGAAGGTGATAAGACCGGCGGCTGCTGATAAGTCATCACGTAGCAACGTAATGAGATTGCTGAGATGGCTGTTCAGGCTAGGTGGGGGAAGTAATTACCGCTTAGTTAATATTTATCCGGGTGATGGCCGGCACGCTTGATAACTACACAGCGATTTTCTCTATCAACAATATACCAAACCCTTGCGTCATTCTTGGTTACATCATACTGCAAAATACCTTTGTATCGGCCTTTTAGCTTCTTCAACCTGTTGTTGCTTTTTAGTCTATCTTCCGGTGTTTGCTCAAGATATTCCCTACATTCTTGCATAAAGTTTGGTAATTCCTGTTCTAAGGAAATCCAACTTTTTCTTGTTTGAACACTTCCAAACACTATCTCATATCTACGCATTAAGCCTGACATACTTAGATTTGTCTGCTTTCTTCAATAGCTTCCGGGAGAGAGCAGGGTGCTTTGCTATTTCTGCAGTGGCCTCCCAATCGCCGAGCATTTCTTCTAAGATACCCCAGTTATCCGAAGCAAACGCCTCCTGATAAACCTTTAGTAACTCTAAAAAGAATTCCCTCTTCTCGCTGTCAGACAAATGAGCAACCCATGGTAATGGGGTAAGCACTCCGGTACGCTGTATATAGTTCTGGCAGAAATTGACCACCAAGTTCGTATAAAAAGCCTTTTCAGTAAGGTCTCTGAGTGTCTTACGATTTATAATAGTTACAGGCTCACCCTTATAGAATATTGTTATTGGACGACAACGGGCTGCCCCTAGCCATTTAGGCAATTGGTTTTTTAGGTCTGTAGAGTTAATAATCTCATCATTAAAAACAGACGGAGCGAGTACCATAGCAGCCTCCTTTTTCCCTTATTATGTACTTTATTTCGTACTCATTTTAGGCTACTATAGTGGTCATAATTTGTCAAGGGATAATTACCAAATAGAAAATATGAGAGTTGTTGCATTGGTTAAGTGGAGCGCCTATAATCGTGTTAGATATGGTGTTAACAATAGTTGGCGTCTTGTGTTACTTATAGAATTAGTCAAAGATGAAAACAGCTTACATAGAAATCAACGGGCGTAAGATCGGACATCACTTCCCAGTTTATATTGTCGCTGAAATGTCGGCTAACCACAGCCAGGACTTTGACCAGGCGGTGAGGCTTGTTCAGAAAGCCAATGAGGTCGGAGCCGATGCCGTCAAGCTGCAGACTTATACGCCGGATACTTTGACTATCGATGTTGGCTCCGACTTGTTTCGGCGTACCGAGGGGCTTTGGGCTGGCCTCACCCTTTATGATCTCTATAGTGAAGCTTATATGCCATGGGAGTGGCAGCCTGAGCTGAAGAAGGTGGCCGACGATATAGGAATCGACTTGTTTTCCTCACCTTTCGACAGGACGGCAGTCGATTTTCTGGAAGAGATGGACTGCCCAGCTTACAAGGTGGCTTCATTTGAAATAGTCGATATCCCTCTTATCGAGTATATTGCCGGTAAAGGTAAGCCGATAATAATCTCAACCGGCATGGCTACTCCGGATGAAATAGATGAAGCAGTACAAGTGGCAAGGGGGGCCGGTGTTTCCCAGATTGCGCTGCTTAAGTGTAGCAGTGTTTATCCGGCGCCAACGGAGGAGATGAATCTAAGGACCATCCCTCATCTGGCTGAGTCGTTTAGGCTGCCCGTTGGCGTTTCCGATCACACCCTGGGAATTACCGTGCCGGTAGTGGCAGTGGCATTAGGGGCTTGTATTGTGGAGAAGCACTTAACCCTTTCGCGGAGTATTCCAAGCCCCGATCAGGCCTTTTCTCTGGAGCCCGAAGAGTTTGGAAAAATGGTAGAGGCAATAAGAACTGCTGAGAAGGCACTGGGTGAAGTTCGCTATGGGATAAACGCACAAGATGCCAAAAGTCATAATTTTCGCCGCTCTCTGTTTGTGGTAAAGAATATGAAGGCAGGGGATATCTTCACCGAGGAGAATGTGCGTTCCATCAGACCGGGTTACGGCATTCACCCCCGTTACTTAAAAGATGTACTGGGACAGCGAGCGGGACAGGATATTGAGCGGGGGACGCCAATAAGTTGGGAATTAATATGCAGACAATAATTCCCAAAAGCTAATTCATCGTGAAGGTGATCATCGCTTCCGGCAGCGGATTCAGGCGGAGTTCAGAGAGTCGTATCCTCACCGCTATTAGGTTCTGTAGAATTTTTTCTGCGCAGTAGTCCGAGGAAGAACCGGAGCTCTGTTTTACTGAATCCCTTTGAAGCAATAAGGATACCGCCATAAATAGCTGCTCCGGCAAGCACAGTTACTACGGTATCCAGATTTCCCTGTGGCGCCATTTGCCAGATGGCCAACGACATCACTGCCGATGCGATCAAGCTTTTACCGATGAAACGCCGGTCGATAGGAAACCTGAACTCCCTAAAGGCAAAGTAGCTTATTACACCAAATGCCAGGGAGTAGGCAATCAGGGTGGTGATGGCGGCTCCCAGGATTCCCAGGCGGGGTACTACCAGTATGTTGAGGCCGATGTTGAGTCCGGCAGCGATTGCCCAGGTTATACCCAGTATCTTTGTCTTCTTGGCCAGTAGCAGATTATAGGATACTATATTGTGGACGCTTAAGAACGAAACAGCCAGGGCGACTAAAGGAATAATAAGACGTCCTTGACTAGCTATCTCGTCGGTAGAAAAAAGCCTCAAAACTGACTCACCAATGATGGCTGCTCCGAAGACGAAAGGAATAACTATCGCCAGAAGGTATTTTAGGGAGTAACTTAAATGATTCTTTACCTCATCCATTCTGCCTTCGTCGTAGAGCTTGGACAGGGTCGCCAGCAGAACAAAGGTCAATACTGTCGCAACGGAATAGGGGAGACTGCCTATCGAATAGGCAGCCGAGTATATGCCTACCGGGGCTGCCCCCAGAAAAAAGCCGATAACATAACGGTCGCTTAGGTTAACCAGCCAGAATGCGATACTCCTTGGTATAAGCGGTATGCTATAGCTCAGATATTCTTTTATCGGGGAAAAGCGCGGCCTTATTATGCCGACCTCCGATTTTATTAAGAAGAACAGGATGATAAGAGTAACAAGTTTTACCGCGACGGAAGCTAGTGCCACGCTAGTGACTCCGTGTCCATTTAGTACCAGATAGGCGATTAGCCCGAGTTGACCACACCCTTCAGCAATCATAAAAATTGAGAGCCTCTTTATTTGTCGGAATGTCCTTATCAGATTATGGTACAGTGCGACCAACGGACTTAATAGAATGAGGATACCGGTTATCTTTACCATCTCGACGGCGCCGTCGAAGAAGTTCACTGCGATGATATCGGTGAGGCCGAAACCTATTACTACTGCGGTGGTCAGATTGATCAGAAACGACATGGCTACCACGGAGTAAAATGATTCTTGAATCTTGTCCCTGTCCTTTTCCCCGGCGAGAAACCTTATCATGGCACCGCCCAGACCCAGTGCGGTAAAGGGTAGAACAAGACTTACCGTGGCATTGAGCTGTGACCATAGGCCATAATCATGGGCACCCAGGGTTTTTGTCAGTAGCGGCAGTTGAACTAACCCGATGACGAACTGTACGACGGTGGCGATCGCAATGAATATCGTATCCCTGCCTGATTTTTGGTAAGAGCTGACCAAGCATCTCTCCTGCTTTGTGTGCTAACAGCCAGTATACAATAAAAGCCATTCTTGAAAACAGAGATTCCAGAAATGTTTAGAATATATTTAGAAATAGTCATTGACTTTCAACGTGCAGTAACTTATGTTTTTAATAGCGTGAGTGGTTATCCTGGAAATAGGTTCGCACTTGGTAGATACTCCCGTCAATGAATGACGAGTACTTTCTAAGCTATCAAATAAAGTATAAGAGAGCATCTTTGAAGCGATTAGTAGTATTCTGCGGGTCGTATCCACAAATCAAAAATACCTTATACGTTGTAACCAGGATGCATCCCGATGTATCCGCTACCATTATAGTTCTTGCTAATCATGACCTTTTTAGATTTTTCGAGGTAATTAACGAAAAGGCGTTTCATAACAAACTCGACGTTTTATATTTGAAGACGTACCAAACACGCAGAGCTAAAGCTAATAGACTAATCCAGAGAGTATTCTATTTGCCACTCGATATCATAGGGGAAAAGCGTTATTTAAAGCTGATTTATGATACATGTTTTGGTGGATTAAAAGGAGCGCGGGTATTCTTTTCCAGCAGGTGCTTCTGTTCGTATACCTGGTATCTACTTAATAAGCTTAAGCGGGTAAATACTCTGGTTCATATCCCTGACCCATCCTGCGATGCTCTGGCGATAGATAGGTCCAAACCGAAGGATATCTTCGAGCTGGCGTGGCTGGCCGTGATGAAGCTTACCTTTGGGTATGGTATAACGGTCGGCAGACTCAGTTATACGAAATTCACCTGCATTCCGAATAGATTCATGGAAAAGGAAGTGGATAAAGCTTTCAGCATAGAAGAGCGCAACGAGATGATGAAGGATTTCGATCTGGATAAGTTTGATGTTTTCGATGCCGGCAGTTATAAGGTGCTATATTTTGACCAGCCCATAGCGGGGACAGGCTGTGTTGATAATTATGATACTTACAAGGTAGAGCTTGCTGCTATTTTCGCTATACTGAGAAAATATTTCTCTGAGCATGAGATAGCTATTAAATATCATCCGCATTATGTTACTGATAGAACCATGATGGAATTAGGAGTAGTGCTAGAGGATTTTATACCGGCAGAGTTTCTCTATAATGATAATATAAAAATGTATCTAGGTCTTTCTTCTATCGCCTTGGCCAATGTCAAGAAAGGGTTGGTGGTTTCCATAGCCGATCTAATTTCTCTCGCAAATGATGAACGCAGTAAGCAGTTAAAAGAGACATTAATACTAAGGAGTCGGTCGCAGATATTGTTTCCTGAGTCCCTGGAGGAATTTGAGCGGATAGTAGCCGGTGTTAGCGGAGTAAAAGGTGCTACGGCTGATAGGGGATAGAAGGGATTAGAAGAAATAACATCGGGAACGGAGGATTGAGTATGATAAAAGCATTGGTTTGCGGAGCGGGCGGCTTTATCGGCAGCCACCTGGTCAAAAGACTAAAGGATGTGGGCTACTGGGTAAGAGGAGTAGACTTGAAATACCCTGAATTCAGGCAAACTCATGCCGATGATTTTGTCATCGGTGATTTAAGGGATCCCCTCATCTGCAAGGAGGTTACCGACCGGCCTTTCGATGAGCTTTACCAGCTTGCCGCCGATATGGGCGGTGCCGGTTTTGTCTTCTCCGGCGACAACGATGCGGATATCATGCACAATTCCGGGCTGATAAACCTGAATATGGTTGAAGCCTGCTATAAGGCTGGTGTGAAGAAGATATTTTATTCTTCATCGGCATGTATTTATCCTCAGTATAACCAGATGGATCCGGATAATCCGAAGTGTTCCGAGGACTCTGCCTATCCGGCATATCCCGATAGTGAATACGGCTGGGAAAAGCTGTTCAGCGAGCATCTCTATCTGGCCTTCAGGAGAAACTACGGCATGGACGTGCGTATTGCGCGCTTCCATAATATTTTTGGCCCGGAGGGTTCCTGGAATGACGGCCGTGAAAAAGCGCCGGCCGCTTTCTGCAGGAAGGTTGCCGAAGCACCTGACGGCGGAGAGATCGAGATGTGGGGTGACGGGCTACAGACCCGTTCTTTTCTATACATTGATGAGTGTCTGGATGGTGTCCGCAGATTGATGGAATCCGACTTTGTCGGTCCGGTGAATATCGGCTCTGAAGAAATGGTGTCCATTAACCGGCTGGCGGAAATGATCATGAATATCGCCGGGAAGAGTCTTTCCATCAAGCATATTTCCGGCCCTCTTGGCGTCCGGGGCAGGAACTCGGACAACCGGTTGATTGAGGAGAAGATCGGTTGGAAGCCGTCGAATCCGTTGAGGGAAGGATTGGAAAAAACCTACCGATGGATTGAAAAAATGGTGAGGAAGGAATGAAAGCAATTTCTGTTATCGGCATCGGTAAGCTGGGGTTTCCCATCGTCGCCTGTTTTGCCCATAAGGGCTACAAGGTTATCGGAGTTGATGTCAATCCCGACCTGGTGCAGGCAGTGAACAACCGAAAGCCCGTTATCAATGAACCCGGTCTTGCCGATTTGTTGAGGGAGCCGGTGGACCTGTCCGCAACCGGTGATTACGCGTATGCCATTAAGAATTCCGTGATGACCTTTATCGTTGTGCCCACACCCAGCCGGGAAGACGGCAGCTTCTCCACAGAGTACGTGGAGGCTGCTGTCGGGCAAATAGCCGCCGTGCTGAAGAATAAGGATGACTTTCATGTGGTTGTGCTTACCAGTACGGTCCTTCCCGGTGCTACCGAAGGAGTAGTGATACCTCTGCTGGAAAGGGTCTCCGGGAAGAAGTGCGGGCGAGACTTTGGTTTGTGTTACAGTCCGGAGTTTATTGCCCTTGGCAGCGTAATTTGGGATTTCTTAAACCCCGATGTAATCCTGATTGGCGAGTCGGATGCGAAATCTGGAGATCTACTGTCCGAAGCTTACCGGGGGGTCTGCGATAACGATCCGCCGATGGTGAGGACCAATATCAACAGTGCCGAACTGGCCAAGATATCGCTGAATGCTTATGTTACTATGAAAATAAGCTTCGCCAACACCCTTGCCGAGCTTTGCGAACGTGTACCCGGGGGTGATGCCGAGGCGGTGAGTAGAATGCTGGGCTTCGACTCACGGATAGGCAGAAAGTACCTGTTAGGTGCTCTTGCTTATGGGGGTCCCTGCTTCCCCAGGGACAACAGGGCCTTCGCCCACTTTGCGGAGCGGGTTGGTTGTGAAGCCAAGCTTGCTAAAGCCACCGACGAAGAAAATGCGCACCAGAGTCAACGGATAGCGGCAATGGTCAAGGAAAAGCTGGGTACATTGAACGGTAAAAACATTGCTATTCTCGGCTTGACCTATAAGCCGAATACCGATGTTATCGAGGAGTCGGCGGCGGTCAAACTGGCGGCTGCTCTGTTACAGGGAGGGGCCGAGTTGTCACTCTATGATCCATTGGCGATGCCGAATGCCAGAAAAGTCCTCAGGGAGGATAATGTTAGATACGCCGCTTCGGCAGAGGAATGTCTGCGAGGCGCCGATTTCTGTATCCTGGCAACCCCGTGGGATGAGTTCAGGAACCTGAGGGCTCGTGATTTCGTTGAGAATATGAGGCAGCCCGTACTGCTTGATTGCTGGCGTCTGTTCAACCGGACTGAATTCAGCAAAGGGATGGATTACATAACTATCGGACTAAATTCAGGAGTTAAAGATGGATAAGGTGACGAAGCCGGAGGATATCAGGGACTTCTGGGAGCAGGGGCCGCCGATGAGTTTTATCAATGAAAAATTCAGTTACGAAGAGAAGAGGAAATTCCGCTACTCCCTTCAGGACTATATGCATGCTACCTTCAAGTTCGATAGCTTTTCCGGCAAGAAGGTGTTGGACCTTGGTTGCGGGGCCGGTATTGACTCCGCGGAGTTTGCTCGTAACGGTGCTTTGGTCACGAGTGCCGACTTCAGTGAAACGGCTGTTCAATCCACCAGAGAACTATTTAGGGAAGCCGGCCTTCCGGGTCAGGTAGTACAGGCGGACGCAACCGCGCTGCTTTTCGAAGATAACACTTTCGATTGCGTGTATTCCTTCGGAGTGTTGCATCATATCCCTGACGTCCAAAAGGCGCTTGGGGAGATAAAGAGGGTACTCAAACCGGGCGGGTTGGTGATGGCGATGCTGTACAACAGGGACAGTTTGCTATACGGCTACAGCATCGTATATCTGAGGGGAATAAAAGAAAAGCAACTGGATAAAATGACTATGGATGAGCTCCTGGCTCGATATTCGGAGAGAAGGGAAGACAATCCTTATACCAGGGCATACACCAAGACGGAAGTAAAGGACTTGTTCTCCGGGTATTTCAAGAACTGTTCTGTCGAGGTACGCTACAATGTTATTGACCTGCCCGAGCAGCGGAAGGTGAAGGTTGGCGTTTCCGATGATTACGAGCTTGGCTGGCATCTTGTCGTCAAAGGCGTAAAGTGACATGCTGACGATATTCTCGTTGCCCAAGGCTTTTAAGGGGCATATCAAAACGATCCAGGTTAATGCCATACTGAGCTGGCTGAAGCTTGATTCCGGGTGTGAAATAATACTTTTGGGAGATGATGAGGGCACTGCGGAGGCAGCGGACAGGTTTGGCGTACGATATTATCCTGGTATTGAGCGCAATGAATACGGCACGCCGCTGGTTAGCTCTGTTTTCGATAAAGGGCAAAGTTTGGCCAGTAATGACATCGTGTGCTACGTCAACGCAGATATCATCCTGCTGAGTGATTTCTTAACCGCTATTCGCCAAATCAAAATGTCGTCCTTCCTCGCTATCGGACAGAGATGGGATTTGGATGTCAGAGATGAACTGGACTTCAATACCCCGGGTTGGGAAGATCAGCTGCGCACACGCCTTCTTAAGAATGGTGAGCTGCATAACCGCTCGGGGCTGGACTACTTTATCTTTCGCCGTGGTTTCTATCAGAATATTCCTCCCTTTGCCATTGGGCGTACTACCTGGGACAACTGGCTCATCTACCGGGCACGTTATTTAGGCTCATCCGTAATTGATGCTACCCAGGCCGTGGTCGTCGTGCATCAGAACCATGACTACTCACATAATCCCGGAGGTACAGCCGGCGTCTGGAAGGGGCCGGAAGCGGTACGGAACCGCGAGCTTGCCGGGTGTAGAGAGCATGCCTTTACTCTGGAGCATGCTACCTGGATTCTATCCTCACAGGGCGTGAGGCGGGCACTGTCACCGCGATACCTGTACTTTCGGCTGGATGCCATGACCGTGCTGTCTCCACGACTCCGCTTTATGCGACGGCCGATGAAGGCATTGACACGGCTGCTGGTCCGTATCCGCTCAAGGCTGGGTGTTAATCGAAACACGGGCTGAGATTGTCCTCTCGTCGGTGCGCTGATTCGGGGGGAGGGTCAACGTGGTTCCGGTACGATTTTAGAGTTCAGTTCATCGCTGATTATTCTGCCGTCCCGGACCTCGACGATGCGGTCGGTGTGTGAAGCTACCGTCCGATCATGAGTGACTACGATAAAGGTGGTATTGAACTCATTCTTTATTTCTCCAAATAGCCGGCAGACGTTTTGTGTGGTTACCGAATCCAGATTGCCGGTGGGTTCATCGGCCAGTATTATGCTGGGGCTGTTCATCAGTGCCCGGGCAATCGCCGTTCGTTGCTGTTCTCCTCCCGAGATCTGTGTCGGCAGTCTCTTCTCGAGCTTTGCTATACCCACGAGATCCAGGAGATTTCTGGCTCTATTCAGTACCTGCCCGGATTGACTTCTGTTGTGTATTAGATGCGGTATCAATACGTTTTCCAGAACGGTAAACTCCGGCAGCAGATAGTGGAACTGGAACACGAATCCGATTGTCCTGTTCCGAACTTCGGCCATCTGCTTTCTGTTCATGCCGGATACGAGGTTGCTGGCAATGGTTACCTCGCCGCTGGTCGGCGTATCCAGAATGCCCATAATATTCATCAGTGTACTTTTGCCGCTGCCGGACTCGCCGACTATTGCCGAGCAAGTCTTTGCTTCGAAACTCAGGTTGATATCGAATAATACCTGAGTCTGGTAGGCACCGGAATATATTTTGTTAACTCCCGATAGTTCCAGGGTAATCATTTTAACCCTCTCTGATCACATCGACCGGGTTCAGTTTCAGAGACCGTCTTGCTGGGATTAAACCGGCCAAAGTTGATGACGATATCGCTATCACCCACGAGCGAATGATAAAGTTGTAGTCAATATAGATTTCAATCAGAGCTGTACCTTCAGCACTTGACGTAAAGGTATTAAAAGCATAGAGCAGACCGAGGCCAAGTGCGATGCCTACTGTGGCACCTATCAAGCCGATCAGCAACCCTTGAAAAACGAAAATGAGACTGGCGTCGCGATCCGTAATTCCCATGGCTTTCAGAATGCCCAATTGCCGGGATTTTTGCAGTACCGTAATCGAAAGGACGCTGGAAATAGCTACCACTACTGAGGCTAGTACAACCCCCTGAATAACGCCGCTGGATATCGATTGGCCTTCCAGTCCGCTCAGGAGCTCCTCGTTTTGGTCCTTCCAGTTCGTTACCTCGATATCTTCGTTGTCGACTGCTTCCTCTATCCGGGCGGCGATCTTGTCGGCATCGAAAAGCCTGTCCTGATCGACGGTCATTATTATCCCCGTTATCCTGTCCCGGTAGCCAAAAAGGCGCTGCGCTGCAACCAGGTTGGTGATCACCCAGGATCTGTTGATACTCTCGATACCCAGGTCATAGAATCCGGCTACCTCGAAGAGGTTAACCCCGCCGTCGGGAGTAAGGATGGGAAGCTTATCTCCTATTTCGACCTCCAGTTCCTCTTCCAGACTTCTCCCGATCAGTACCTGTTTTAGAGACTGTATTTGCTCCCCCTGGTATATCGATTCAGATATTCCGTAGATTCGGTCTGCGCTTTCAAAATCAAACCCCTGTACCAGTATCGGTAATATACCGTTGTCATTAGGTACCGAGGCATTGCCGGCAGCGGTAACGGATATCTTATCCAGGCCGTCGACACCCCGGACTTGATTGACGATAATCTCCCAGTTCTTAATCGTATTGGTGTCTCCGGCCGGACGTATTGTTATCTGTGGCTGATTGCCTATCGTGCTGTTGACCAGGCTAATCTGTAAGCCGATTATCAGCAAACCGACAAATATCTGCACCGAGACGGCGATAGCTATTCCGAATACAATCAGGGCTGTCTGTCCCTTGCCTGATTTCAGAAACCTGGTGGCGATTTTCAGGGGAAGCAATTAATAAGCCCTCCTCATATGGTTTGCTATCAATAATCGTCTTATCCCTGCATTATCCAATAAATAGCGCTGTCTGGCAATCATTATGATATAAGTTTGGTGTTTTTTAATACATGCTTTTGCGAAAAAGGGGTAAGGTATTAGTAAATCACGCTTCGTATCGCAGCGTAAATTAAGATATGGCGAATCTAGAAAGTGATAGCAGGGTGTATTGTCAATGGACTATCGAATGATCAGTAGCCCCACTAAAGCCAGAGCAGCGATGGGCGGCAGGGCGGGTACCGCCTTGCCTTTGAGGAAAACGGCCTGTATCAGGTAGGCCAGCGCCAGTCCCGAGAGAGCGAAGGCTGCCGTGATGGTGGCCGTAGCCAGGCCGTGGGCGAAATAGACCGAAGTTGTGAGCAGGCAGGGGAAGGCTATGTCGCCTCCACCGAGTAAGGAGTATTCGCGTTCGTCAGGCTGCTGCTCGACTACATTGGTGATAACCCCTTTTCTCAAGTCGGCTCCCCAGTGCGAAGGATTCTTGGGAATGATGAATGCCGGTAACACTCCTACTTTAGACAGCTTGCCGGTTAACCAGAGCATTAAGCCGCGACGCACCGCAATGAAGTCGTAGATTGCCAGTGCTCCCATTATAGCCATAACTGTCCAGGGTGTGATGAAGTGGCCGAAAACGGCTCCCACACTGGCCAGTGCCAGAATCAGGGCTAAATTGTGAAACCAAACTCGTGGTATCAGGAACCAGATGATGGCTACGGCAGAGGCTATGCCGAGTGCTCCCGCAAGAGGCATCCAGAAGACACAGGCGATAAATGATCCCCAGGCGAATAGGAAGGCGAAAAGTATTCTCAAGGTTAGTATCAGGGTTGACAGCGGAACTCGTAGCAATATTATCACGATCACTGCCGTTGCGACGAGGAAGTAGATTATTACCGGACCCAGTGATGAATAGGCAGGTACTTGAGTCACCTCACCCGAAGGTGTCGTTGCCGGGCCGGGCCACACGGATATCGTCTGATCGGGTTGGGCGGGCATGTATATGTTGTTGGCTTCTAAGAACGAGGTTTCCTGCGATGCGATCGAGATAGTGAGTATCTGGGCCACGATAAAGAACAGGACGGCGATGAATACAGGATGCTGTTTGGTCAGTCTTATTATTTTCATGTTAGTAGTTTATCCTTAGTCTAAGAAAGCCGTGGTTGTCCACCGAATTACGCCCCCTGTTTTTTTGAGATGCTGCGGTATGAACTATAGCTGTTATATGCATTAGAAGGTATTACGGTTGATTGGAATTTTCTTTCAGAGATCGGAAGCTTCTGGTTGTTGTTACAAAAAAACTTGTGAATATTATCTATGTATTTTTACGTTGTGGCAACCTAATAGTATAACGATGGAATTCATCATCGGTTAGCTTTTTATGGTCTGCCGACAATAATTGAACAAACTGCAAATTACGGACAGGCAGCATAACTAATTAGGCGCTATGATATAAGTTTACCGCTTTCCCGACACTGAGGTTGAGTTCTGGTTTAACTGATACAGGTGTCCACCCTGTAACAGGACTATCAAGAGGAGACGTTCACTACTCCATCCGCTCTCCTTCCCATGATTGCCATGAGCCCGAAGAGTCGTAACGCCAATGGCCGGTGAAGGAATTACCGTCTGCGGACATGGTGAACTCGATATCTCCGGCATCTTCAGGAGGTATATGGGTCGGGTCCTCTGACCAGGTTCCTATCAGGGTGTTCCCATTGTCTCCTGTTGCGGTGGCTGTCAGTATCCCTCCCTGGTAGGTGTATGTGCCGGTTACCCGTTCACCTGACTGGGACAATGTCATTATCCCCCATATCCCGCAATCCCATTGCCCGCTCCAGTTTGCCTCTAATGAAGGGCTGACTGGCTCTGGCGTCGGCTCTTCCCGCGGTTCAATCTTCAATATGGTAGTAGCTTCCTCCGACCAGTCTCCATTATTGTCCTGGACTATCAGGCGGATAACGTGGTCTCCTTCGGAAAGCGACGTAGTTTCAAAGTTGGCGGTGGTGCCCAGGTCGCCGTCCTGGCTGGAACTCCAGAGGTAGGCTACTACCGAGCCATCGTCATCGGTTCCATGACCCTGGAAAGAAACAGGGTCTCCCTGAACTGCCTCGGTTGGGATAATAGAGTATATATAGGCAACTGGCAAAAGATTGGCGGTAACAGGGGCGGGCGTTGGCTCCGGTAGCGGGGTTGTGGTCGGGCCAGTAGGAATGAAAGGCAGGCAACTGATTGACATAAGTCCTGCAATTGCCGCGATAATGATGGCTGGAGTTAGCTTATTCATAACTGTACCTCCTGCTAACTAGAAAGCCTTAACTGACCTGCTTCCAGAGGTTGGTATTGGAGCCGTGAATGCTTCTGGGGCCGACGGTCGGCGTCCGATAGCGCTATGCGGACGGAACTCATTCTACTACCGCCGCTGTTGCTTAATCAATACCTTAATTGCGCCGCTTCGCATTTATTGTGTCATATCATATGAAGTATCAAAATCCTGATGCCGATGACTATCAGGATTGCTCCGCTAATAATCTCTGCTCTCTTGGCGGCCAGCTTGCCCAGTCTTCCGCCTAGAAGCAGGCCCAATATGGTGACCGCGAATGACACCATTCCGATAATCATACTGCCTGATGAAATATTGATATCGACAAAACTGAAGCTGAATCCAACGGCGAGAGCATCCAGGCTGGTAGCTAATGATAGAATTAGCAGCGTGAAGCCTTTAGTATTATCAGTTCCGGGTACGCTGTTATTTCTACGATGGACGGATTCCCAAATCATTCTGCAGCCTACGAAAAGCAGTAGGCCAAAAGCTACCCAGTGGTCATAATCGGAGATGGCTGCCAATATTCTCTGTCCTGCCAGCCACCCCAGGAATAACATCAATGCCTGAAAAGAGCCAAATGATAAAGACATCCGGAGCATTTGTTGGATCGAGATCTGCTTCAGGGAAATGCCGGTAATCACTGATACTGCGAAACAGTCGGCTGAGAGTGCTAGGGATATGGGTAGAATAGTCAGTAAGTCAAGCATGTCCAGGAATTATGGCATGTTTAGAGACATCTCGTAAAACCTGGCCTGGACGGAAAGCGCAACAGGCCAAGCGCTGTAATACAAGTTATGAAAGCTCGCAAGTGATACTAAAACAGGGACTTAAACCAGTTAACGAAGGATTCCCAAAGACTGATAAATTGATCGCCCCAACTACCCCATGAATCAGGCTCTGAAGAATCATCATCTTCGAGGTCCTCATAGAAACTCTGCCAACCGGCTTTTTCTTCGTCAACGTCGAAGCTCGATACCTCGCTGATTCCACTATCTGTGGCGGTTGCCTGCTTGCCTGCTTCTAACGTTACCGTTTCATCGTAATCATAAGCGGTGAATTCGACCGATCCCTCAATAACCTTGATCGTATCAGAATCCTCGGTAACCTCAACGACAAAATTGGTACCCTCGATGCCGACAACTGCTCTATTGAGAGAAACCTCATACTTTTGGGCTCCAGCCTCTCCCTTAGGAAAATAGAAGTTCGAAATTCCTTCCCACAATCTGCCCACAGCGACACCGTATGGTGTGTATTGACTAACGGAAGGCTGGCGTTCAAACCAGCTTCTTTCCTTCTGTCTATACATAGCACCAGTGTGTGTTCTTATAACTGTCTCGGCCCCTGAGGGAGTCCTTACCGTCCAATTTTCACCAATAAATATGTTGTTTTCACCAGTGCTAGAATAGTCACCGGGCATTATCTTAACCCAGTTTCTCTGCGATGGTGGGAGCGAAGGCGGATCTGCTGAAATGTATATCGGATTGCCCTCAACTTTAGTAATATAACACAGCCCCCTTGTAGTTAAATCAACATCGGGAAGACTATCGATTAGAGGACCTGGCGGCGGGTCCTCTGCTGTTTGCGGCGGTGTCGGCGAAGGCATGCTTGTGCTTGAACCAGCACCAAACGTCCCGCTGACAACCAGCCCTCTATCGCCGGCATTGTAATGGCCTGTCATACTGATGGAGAAGCTGCCACCGGTAGCTCCCGTGGGGATCGGCACAGATATGGTGAAGGATTCTTCATTGAAACCGGGGAAGCCGCTCGGGATGTTTGTGGTGAACTGATCGGTTTCACCTCCGCACGATACGGTTGCGCTTACGTCGGCATCATAGCCATTTCCCATTTTAGCGGAACCGGAAATAGTCAGTTGTCCTGTTCCTAATGTGCCGCTTAAAGTACGGCTAGTTGTGAAACCCCATTCATCGCTAGTATCGGTAACGGTAGCTCCTGAAATGTCATAGTTGATCTGCATTCCATTGAACGGTTCGTCCGGGAATGTACCGCCTTCTGCCATAACATCAGATGGGGGCATAATTACAGTCGGTAGCATTGTCGCCAGGCAGAGTGTTACCACTGCCATGGTACGTACACGTTTCCGCAGAAGGGTTCTTAATATCATCATCGGGACTCCTTGTTTGATTAAGGAATGACCGTCAGGTTCGAATACCTCTGATAGTGGTTCCTCTCGTTATCATAGCAAGGCAGGCGCCATAATACAAGATTGTCCGGTTATCAATGCAAACTTGGGAAAATATAGCTTGGTGAGGTTTTGTAGCACGGCAATTAGTTAACCGGGATATCAATCCCGGCCTTATCCAGAACATTCTCTTCGACAAGTATATGGCCGCTCGTTCTCATGCAGATTGCCAGAATCTGCCCGATCGAGTACTTAACGGATGATGCCCCCCCTCGCCACCCCATAATGCACTCGGCATTAAAGATCCCTTTGTTGACGCCGTCGATTACCAGTGCTACCTCGTCGCCCCCGGCCAACATCGCCCGTACGCCATCATCAACAATCCGGTCGGAGCGATCTCCTCTCAGTACCTTGTTGACTGTGTCAGCAGAGGACTTGTCCACATATACCGGCAAATAGCGTTGGCCGTCCTTTTCTTTGAGCATTATTAGCCATTCGTCTCTGTACTTGGCAAGCCTTACGGAATCAATTCTCATTTCGACGTAGGCCATTTGCGAATTACCTCGCTGTTTTCTATTGCTTAGCAGTCAACCGGTTCACAGGGTATGTATTGTATCACATAATTTGTAGTTTGCAATAACTTCCCCAGAAATTGGACTTAAAATATTATTGCCGGCATCATTGACCGGGAAGGATTGAGGTTGAATATTTAGGGAATTGGAAGGATAAGGGCTTATCATTTAGTATAATATTATATGGTAGGTACCGAATATATCGAAGATATAAAACGATGGAGAGTCTATGTGCCGGCTGATTGATAGCCACGCTCACCTGGAAGAAATTGACGACCTGGAAAAGATTATCGAAGAGTCTCGGTCGTCCGGCATCATAGCCATCATTGCCGTTGGCTCCGATTACCAGTCCAATCAGCGGGTCTTACAGATAGCTAAAGACTTTGAGGGGTTTGTTTACCCGGCTTTGGGTCTGCATCCTGCTCGTATCGAAAAGACGGAGTTTGACCGCACCATGGAGTTCATCGAGGCGGAGATAGACCGGGCCGTATGTATAGGTGAAATAGGGCTCGACTACCATAAGAAAATCAGAGCTTTTGCCGATAAAGATTGGCAGCAGAGTGTATTCAGAGAAATGCTTGGCATCGCCGGTAAATACGGTAAACCGGTATCCGTCCACTCGCGTTATGCCTGGCGAGACGCATTCACTTTAGTTAATGAGTCCGGAATTGAAGAAGTGGTGTTTCACTGGTATACCGGACCCTCGAGTGTCCTGCGTGAAATAATAGGCCAGGGCTATTTTCTTTCGGCAACGCCGGCCATTGAATATCACGAGGAACACCGTAGGATGGTAAAAGAGACCCCTGCGAAGCAGTTGCTCTTGGAAACGGATTGTCCTGTGGTCTACGGGAGGGGTCGGGAATTCGCATTTGAATCCAGGCCTGCCGATATTTGCCGAAGCCTGAGGGGCGTCGCGGTGACAAAAGGAATGGATGAAACCGAAATCGCTGAGGCAACTACCGCAAATGCCGAAAGGCTGTTCCGGTTACGTAGTTACCCTAAGGAGAGCACGGAGTACATTTAGATATTGCTGAGGTATAAGACGCCGATTAGGTTTGAGGGTGGTTTGAGGGTTCATAGGGGTACGGATTAGATTCAACCGGAGATCTTCAAAACTCCCGCTCCACGATATTTCCCCTGCTTCAACGCAAGCAAAGCCTGATTTGCTTCTTCCAGGTCAAATTCAGTGATTTCCGGTCTTATGGGGATTTCGGCGGCCAGAGGAAGAAATTCTTCAACATCTCTCCTGGTGATATTTGCCACGCTCTTCACTTCCTTTTCCTGCCAGAGGTGTTCGGTATAGTCTAACTCAGGAATGAGAGTCTCTTTCCGAATTGCATTGATAACCAGTCTTCCCCCCTTGCTTAGATTTCTTAACGCCTCACGCACCGGTATCCCTATCGGGGTGGTATCAATGGCGCAATCAAGTTTTACGGGTGATGCTTGCCCGGTTATTCCGACCCAGTCGGCCTCCTTTTCTCCGGCTAACTGGCTCGGAGCATCTCCCCTTTTCCGCGTGAAGACAAAAACCCGTGAGTTCGGGTACTGGTGTTTGGCAATCTGAATAACCAGATGGGCTGAGGCACCGAAGCCGTAAAGTCCGAGGGTTTGACCGTCTTGCATTCCGGTCAGCTTTAAAGCCCGGTAGCCGATGGCACCGGCACACAAAAGGGGGGCAGCTTCAAGGTCGGTAAATCCGGTCGGAATCGGATAGGCAAAATCCTCCGAAACCGCTGTATATTCGGCGTAACCGCCGTCGGCGTCGCACCCTGTACCCTGGAATTGGTCGCACAGGTTTTCATATCCCCTCTGGCAGAGAGAGCACTTCCCGCAACTCGAGTAGATCCAGGCAATCCCGACCCGGTCTCCCGGTCTGAACCTGGTTGCCGCTGAACCCAGTTTTTTCACTCTACCTACGATTTCGTGGCCCGGTATTACCGGTAGCTTTGTCCGGCGCCTTCCTTCGATTTCGTCAATTTCGGTATGGCAGACCCCGCAGGTCGAGACCTTTACTAGGATCTGCTTGGGTCCAACTTGAGGGAGCGGCCAGTCCTGGATCTCCAGGGGTGCGGCGTCGATCTGTGTGACTTTTCTGAGCAGCATCGCCTTCATTTCCAGACTCTCGCTTTGATTACTGCCTGGCATTGTCGGAGTAATCGATCAAAAATGCGAACCGGTTTACTAACCACTAATCAACCTTACGAAAAAAGGGATTTAACCCAGGTGATGAAGGAATCCCAAAGGCTCTTGAATTTGTCAAACCAGCCGCCTCCTGCGGTCGAATCCAGGAAGTCGTCATCTTCAGCTGCCCACCAGAAGTCATCTTCTGTTACAGGGCTAATTGCGGATACTGTTTCTCCATCAACGGATGCAGAATTATCCGCGGATACGGTAGTGCCTGCCCCGGTTGATTCGGGGGTGTCCACGACAAGTTCACCTTCCAGGCAGTGAACCTCAATATTGTCTCCGGCGGCAACGGCAAACTCGGTATTCAGTCCGGTGACCACTGCCTTCGGACTATATGTCCACCATTCTCCATCCTGCGATTGCTTGATGTTGACAGGTACAGTGAAGTGGCCGTTCTCCTTGCTGCGGAAGCTGGCACTCCCTTGCCAGAGGCGTACCTCAACCAGTTGGGGAGAACAATAACCAAGGAAGATCTCACTGTCCGGATCTAGGAAGATAATCCCCCAGGGGGTGTCGTTTATGGTCAGGTGTAAGATTGCCTTCGAATCCGGGCCGGTACGTAAGCTTTGAAAGGAATCGAACTGCGTTGGGCTGGATGTCAGCTTAGTCTCATGGCTGCCGGACGCATCATAACTTACGAGGTATACATCCCTCCAGTATTTAAAGACTTCGACATGCGAACCTGCTAACTGTGGCCGCCAAATGTCGCTGGTGAGCCAGGTTTTTACCTGCTCCCACGTATTCAAATATTCGGTGATGGCTACATAGGGGACAGCGGGAATGTCCGGGGAGTGCTTTACGTCAGCCTCAGTCACGCTGGCTACGCCATTCAGATAGGCTGATGCTGAACTGACTACCCAGTCATCAGGAAACCCGTATATGTTGCCGTACTGTATCTCGGTATTGAGGTGGGCGCCGGTTGCCTCGCCGCTGTTGAGCGTTTTCATAAACGGACTCTCGGAATAGAGTTGTTCTGCCGGGAGCCTGTGCGTCTGGTACCACCCGGCGCCGACATTTCCGGTTACCTTCTTGGTCCAGGAAACGCCATGATTCGGCGTTCCGACCATTATCAGTTTCCTGAGATCGCCTTCGTAGCCTGTGAGGCCATGTGAGTAATAGCGGGAAATAAGTCCGCCCATGCTATGGCCGACCGCATCCACCTTGGCCAGTTTGAGGTTAGCGTTGGAGTAGTCTGACTTCTGCTTCCTGATGTCGTTCTTTAATATCACTGATAGCCCTTCGATAGACTGGCCGGTAGCACCGTAATTACCCAGGTAGGTATCGAACTTCTCTCCCTGCAGGTAACTGGACAGCTTGCCCCATGTAGCCGTAGCTCCGAGAAAGCCGTGCACCAGCATTACCGGAGGGCGGCATACCAGGATTTCGGCCTCTATCTTCCCTTCCTGATCGCTGGCATCGGTATAGGTTAAGGTTAAGGGAACCTCAGCCGCCCATACCCTGGAGCCTGATTGATGCACGCCTAATTCTTCTCGAGTAAGTTGACTCGTGGTGAGATAATCCGGCGGATAGTAGGTAATCTCGGCCATGCCGGCGGAATCCAGGATTATGTTACCGGTGGTACCTATGGCACTCCCTTCCAGTCTGCCGAGATCCGGCTGGCTGATTTTAACGTTACTAAACCCCGGCAGTGAAATAGACATACCCAGAGAGCTGACTCCATCTGCGGTAACGCCGACGAATGGCTCCCCCGTCGCGGGATTCATTTCCACCAGAAGTCCAATGTCCCCCACGATGAAGGTGGTGCTGTTGCTCACACTGGGATATGCGGAATGGGATGCCGTCGCCGAAACAGTGTAAACAGCCTGGGTAGCATCCGCGGGTATGGCGAATTCACAGCGGTAATTACCGGATGAGTCGGTGGTCGCTGAAAACTGGGTGCCGCTGACATCAACGGCCACGGCAGCACCGGCCAGCTTACCCTGTATATCTGAAACACCGCCCTGAATAACTACCGTCTCTCCCGCAGTATAGGCCTTCTTATCGGTGGTAAGACTTAAGCTTATCCCTTCAGCAAGTGGACATCCGCTGGCATCCACGGCAACTCCTGCCGGAGTACCCGGACACTGGTCTATGTCATCGGCAACTCCGTCCCCGTCCGAGTCTTGAGTCAGAACGGTTCCCCCCTCGTCGGTTAACAGGCCATACTTAATTGCATTAGCATATAAGGCCTCGGCTATCTCATCGTGGGAAATGCCGACGTCGATACTGAGTCCTGCGTAAAAGAGGAAGCGGCCTGCTTGCCAGTCTATACTGGTACCACCCAAAGAACTGATATCGCTAATAATAGCGGGATGGTTGTGAAACGTTGTTACCTCAAAGCCGGCCATGGATGAGGATGAGACTGTCGCAATGCTTTTAGCTATCGAAGCCTCTGCTGCCGCTTCGGTGGTGTATGCCTGGATTTTCATCGGCAGCGACTGCCAAACCGCCCCTTGTTCAGGTATTGGAACATCCAGGCCATAGGCAGCCACGCCTTCTATTATCTCCCATTCACCCCCTTTTGATTCATACTGTACCCTCGGGCCCCATATCTCAGGACAATAGTAGGGGGCTTCGGCACCCTCGTGAGCAGGCGTACCGTAGAAACAAAAGCTCTGGTCCCAGCCGAACTCGGCACCTGCCTCCGCCAGAACCTGTTTGATGGTTGCTTCCTGTGAGTCGCTTGGCGCTGATGTATAGGCCAGCGCTGTCTTCGCGGGTAAAATAGCGCTTAGCCCCATCATTGCGAAGAGCATCGTTATAGCGACGAGGGTAATCAAAAGTTTCCCGGTAATCCCCACTCTTGTCTTCAATAAAACCTCCTTTGTGTCTTGCTGCCATCACGAAGGTACTAGGGGCTGACAGATGGATTCCTCTGCTATTGGGTAATAGTACATGAATATTTAGGAATTCACAAGCATCTTACCGGACGCTATGGTAGGCGATTACTGTGTTTTCAATACAAGGCGGGGTAAGTTTTATAGTTTTTAGCAGTGCGGTTTTATAAAAGAGCCTGTGATTTTAGATAACAGATCGGTATTGCTGAAGGATACCCGTAGGTTTTCCTAGCCTAGGCTCGAACGGAAAAAGCGCTTTATCTTCCGGCTGATAAAGGGATATCCGAGCCATATGCTGGCATGGCCGCTGGGGAACCATGTAATAGGGGGTCTGCCGGCAGATTCCCAAAAGTCCGTGGTGGCTTCTTTCGGGATAATTTCATCCCAGCGCGCGTTTATCATAAGGAGAGGGCGGCTATGGAGATAATGCGCGTAGGTCATGGCATCCACGAGAAAGCTGCGCTCCGGTGGGATAACCTGCTCCCAACCTTTTTCTATCACCTCGTCGAGGTATTGACGGTAGCGCTGTTGCTGGGTGTTGAACTCGGCTTCGCTACGGTGGAAGCCCCATTTCCGTGTCAGTACCCGGCTTCTCATTCCTATCTTCTCCAGATTCCCGCCGCTGATAATCAGCACGCCGCTGTTGATGCGGCGGTCTATCCCCATGGTAATAGCGGAGATAAAACCCCCGAAGCTTAGCCCGACGATGCCGGTCTTTCCCTTAGCTAACTCGTCCCTGGTTCCTATCCAGTCGAGCACATGGCACACGTCAATGACCGAGGTACGGTAGTTCTCGAACCATTCGTCATCCGAGAGCGGATGAGCAATCGGTAACGTACGACTGGAATGTGTGATGAGGTAGATGATGAAAGAGGCGATTCCCTGGCTCGCCAGTTCACGGGCAAGGAACTTCATCGGGACAACGCTCCGGTCACCCAGCCCGTGCACCAGAATGACCAGGGGTAGATTATGGCCATAGGGTCTCAGGTATTCACCGTGCAATGAGTTGTTACTTTCATCGGGAGTGTTACATGCAGGCGGGAAGCTGACTAGATATCGCTCGTATCTACCAGTTTTCTTAATTAGCCGGGTATCAGGGTCGGTGTTTGGCTCGTAGTTAAAAAGGTTGGTCATATTGGGCATCGCCACCTTCCCGAGAGCCCGAATAAACTTTGGTATCCGTCGAGTCTTATTCTATTCCTTTATCTCTATCTATATCAACATACCGGTCTTATCACAACGGTTCATTCGCGATATGGATCGTCCTATCTCTATTTTAACTTGTGAAGTAAACATATAGTCTCTTGACACAGCTCGGGCATAGGACTAAACTCAAATTTCAGGTATGCACACAGGAGATACGCTATGAGCAAAATATTTATTTCTGCAAAGTGTCCCGAGGACTGGAATCGGCTACTCGCTGAGCCGGAGAAACACTGGAGGAGAGGTTATTCGGCAAGAACACTCGCTTATTGTTGGCAGGAAGCGGACGGTTTCCCGAGTTCAGTCAAAAACACGTTTAAGGACTCTGGTATAGAATTATTTCATGATGTAAAGCTAATTGTTGCCTTTCCCGAATACTGGGCTGCCTTGAAGCCATACATGTCTCAGCCATCTCAAAGTGAGATCTTTGCCCTAGCCAGGACCGGGAACGGACGATTAATCTCAGTCGCGGTGGAAGGCAAGGTGGATGAACCCTGTGATAGGGCGGTTGCTGATTGGCAGTTGACCGATATGGGCAATAAGCAGACCAGACTGAAGTTCTTATCTGATGAGTTAGAACGCACTAAGGCTGATATAGAACACATCAGGTACCAGCTTTTACGCATGACCGCATCGGCGCTGTTAGAAGCACAAAGATTTAACGCTACCAACGCCTTGATGCTGATCCATTCCTTCAGCAGATTTGAAGGGAGCGAAAATAAAAGCCTTCAGGATTACTGTGCTTTTGTGAGTTCCTTCGGGAAGCGGGGGAGAATGAATTCCGTGGTTTTTGTGAAGAACGTGAATGGTATAGATCTATACCTGGCGTGGGTAAATGGGGAGAGGAAATACCTGGAGAGTTAAAGGCTAGAACTGCATGATTTACCGGTGCTGATGCATTTTATCATGGCTATAGTCACTAAGAATAGCGAACCAGTATTGCCGGGTAGACGTAAAAAGGCTCCAAGTAATCTCGCTCTCTTACAGTTCTTCGACTGGATCCTCCCTTGACCTTGCGGTGGCCGGTCGTTTCCCCTCTATCGAACCGTACTAAGCTCAACCACTTGGAGCGAATGTAATAATCTCATATTAACATTAGCCTGTCAAAGCCGTTGAGCGGATGAGAAAGGCAATAATCATATTGTTTGATTCATTCAAACTATCACATAATCCCTAAAATCCCTTTATTAACCTCTGTCTTCATAGGTAACATTATTTTGATACCGTTGCTCCTGGTTGGCAGGGCGAAGTAGATAAAGTCCGTTACTTAACTCATTGGCATACACCCGGGTCCCCAGCTTGATGCCATATCTTGAAGCTAAATACAGCGGTATCGTTAAACGCCCGTCCTTATCCGCTTCCAAGTATAGGTCGCGGTCGGTTGTATTATTATTCATAGTTGATATATGCGTTTTTTTGATTATTACAATATCACATTCCCACCCAACGGACTTGGTCTTAACCATTATCTAAGCATAAAGGTAATATGAATAGAAAGTTATCCTAATCCCCCAAATGATTCTACTGAACACGGTTGACTAATGGGGATTTTGGTGTATACTGTAAGCTAGTCTAAACTAGAGAAGAAATTAAAAGGAGGCGCAAATGACAGTTACACGTGTGACGGAAATCAAGTCATCTTCTAAAACGAGTTTTGATGATGCGATCAAGCTGGGAATTGCTCGCGTCCAGAAGACTATTAGAAACGTCCGGTCTGCATGGATTGAAAACCAGGAAATTATGCTTGATAATAAGGGACAGATATCTGAGTACCGGGTACAGATGAAGGTGACCTTTATTCTCGAAGACCCAAGTGGAAAGTAACCTGTCCCTCTTAGAGTCTCTCAAAATGTGATACGGTCTTCTGTATCATAATGGCTTAGTGCCTATTCTGCCGATGGCGCATTCAATCCATCCGTCGCTCGGCTTCTCAAAATATGCGTTAGCGCCAGTCCTGTTTAGTTCCATGTCCGCCATAGAATAGCCGGCGATGAAATCCCCGCTGTTTTTCAGAAAGAGTGTTCGTAATTCGTTCTTCGTGTATGAAGTTACCGTGCTTAAGCCGCAAGAATCCCGAATTATCTTGAAGATCTCTTCGGGTATCTGCCTTCTTACCGGGGTAACATATCGGTAGGGTATCATGTATTCGATAATGAAAATGTTCTCTCTATCAGTACGAAATCGGGTGATAATGTTCTGTAAATCATTTTTATGCAGGTAGTAGCTGATACCTTCCATAATGATTATTGATTGCATATCATGACGGTATCCGTTTACCGGCATGTCCAGCACGCTTAAAATATCGGGCGAGGTAATGTCTGCTGTTACACACCGTAGTTTATCCGTTAATTCCGGGCATACCTGAAGGTATAGTCTCTTTTTGTCTTCCATTCCCGATGAATCGACCTCGAAAATACGATGAATTTTGTGGGGATTCATATACAGTATTTCTACGGACAAAGGGGATTTTCCGGCAGCAAGAAAAATCAACTGAAATTCCTGTTTTGCGGCACTCAATTCCTGTTCTATCAAATACTTTATGAAGCTTTTCCTGTTGAGAATAACCTCATCGTACCAATCACAAACGGAATTACACTCTTTAAGAAGAGCCTCTCCTGAAGATAGGTCGAGTTGATTCACATACTGTAGAACGGCGTCTTCGGTATAAAGTTTTAGTGCCCATTGCATGACTAAGGCGGCCGTCGGCTCGAGTCTTAATTTATCCGTCAACATCATCGTACTTTTTGTCTCATTGCTCCCTTGCTGAGTGATTCAACCTCCGCGGGACTGAGTTCGCGAATCTCGCCATCCGGTAGTCTATTTAACCTCAGACTACCCAGGCGTATCCTTTTCAACTCCAGCACATCGTGTCCCAGAGCGGCAAACATCCGACGCACCTGATGTTTCTTGCCTTCATGGATGGCTATGGAGTAGCTGAAGGGTGGATATCTGGATACCTTGACCTTAGCCGGATGGGTCTTACCATCATCCAGGTAGATTCCCTTCGCCAACTCGGCTATTTCTTCCAGATTCAGTTCTCCGTCGATTTGAACCAGGTATTCTTTTTCTTGTTCAAAACGGGGATGGGTCAATCGAAAAGTAAGGTCGCCGTCATTAGTCAGGAGAACCAGGCCTGTGGAGTCTTTGTCCAGGCGGCCAACCGGGTAAATCCGGATGTCCCGGTATTTCTCCGGGAGGATGTCGATGACCGTTTTTCTCCCCCTGTCATCACTGGTGCTGGAAACAATGCCCTTGGGTTTATTGAGCATCAGATAAACATCAGGTTCTTTTTTGTATGAAGCACGTTTACCATCAATAGTGATAACATCCCTGGCGCTATCAACCGGTTCATTAAAGCTCTCGGCTACTTTACCGTTGATGGCTACGCCGCCTCTCTTGATAACAGCTGCGATTTTTCTGCGAGAGCCAATTCCGGAAGCTGTAAGTAACTTGATTATGGGCTGTTGTGCCATTTACTTCTGCCCTCCTGAATTTTCCGGTACAATCCCCTGAGTCCGGCTAAACTCATAAAAGTCTAAATCAACTGCTTCGAGCTAAGCAATCCAGTCTTGAGAGTTGCTACTTCAAAACTCCCGTAGTTATGTGTATACTGTTATACTGTGTCGATAGATTATACTTTAGACGGAGAAAATAATGAATCCTGAGACATATCAGTACCCGCAGCAATATGAAACCGAAGCAGTTTTAAAGGACGGATCGAGCATACTACTCCGACCGATAAAGAAGGATGACGTCCAGCTGTGGCTGGATTTTGTCGGACGGCTGAGTCCCCATACCAAATATCTGCACTTTCAGCATGTACCTAACCTGGCCGCCGAAGATGCCGTCAGGGCCTGCAGTGTAGACTATGACAATACCTTTGCCATCGTGGCCGAGGTGATGGAGTCCAGGCGTAAGAAAATAGTCGGTATCGGTAGATACTATCGCCTGCCCGATCGGCATTCTGCAGAAGTGACGTTTATAACCGAAGATGCTCATCAGGGCAAAGGTATCGCCACCAGACTTCTGGGACTGTTGGTCGATATTGCCCGTGACAGGGGCATCGACAGATTTGAGACAGATGTTCTGGCAGAAGAAGGGCAACTAGCTTTCTTTAGAAACTACGGGTTTCACATTGTCCGTAGTATACAGTCGGATGTTCATCGCATCAGCTTCTCCGTTGCTCAGACCGAGCAGGTAATCAGGAAAGAGGAGGCGAGAGAGTCCGCTGCTACCATCGCTTCGCTGCGGTACATTCTTTCACCTCGTTCAGTGGCCGTAATCGGAGCATCGCGTGACAAAGACTCTATCGGTAATGTGCTCTTCCGCTGTATCCTTCAGAGTGATTTTTCAGGCGTAATCTATCCGGTGAACCCGAATGCGGATGCGGTAGTCGGGGTGAGAACATATCCCTCGGTCCTGGATATACCGGGTAACGTGGAAATGGCCGTTATAGCCGTACCGGCATCTATAGTAAACAGGTTGGCTCATGATTGTGGCCAGAAGGGGGTACGGGCACTGATCGTTATTTCGGACGGGTTTAAAGAGACCGGTCCGGAGGGAATGGCCCGGGAAAGAGAACTGAGGGAAATCTGCCTCGGCCATGGCATGAGAGTGGTTGGGCCGAACTGTATGGGGGTCATCAATACCGAACCCGCTGTTGGTTTGAATGCAACCTTTTCAACAGTGTATCCCCCGAGGGGCAATGTTGCCTTTCTTTCCCAAAGTGGGGCTATGGGACTGGCAATACTTGAATACGCCAGGGATCTCAATATGGGCATTTCCAGTTTCGTGAGTGTCGGAAACCGATTGGACATTTCTCCATCCGATCTGCTGCAGTACTGGGAAAAGGACACGGCAACTAGGGTGATACTGCTTTATCTCGAGTCTTTTGGCAACCCGGAAAAGTTTGCCCTCATCGCCCGTAGAGTCTCGGCGAAGAAGCCGATTGTGGTGGTAAAGAGCGGAACCACCAAAGCAGGCACTCATGCTGCGGCATCCCACACCGGTGCTATGGCAACTTCGGAGGTGGCTGCCGAAGTAATGTTCCATCATGCCGGTATCGTAAAGGTTAACACCATGGAGGAGCTTTTTGATGTGGCGGCACTACTTTCCAACCAGCCCCTGCCGAAAGGAAACCGGCTCGCTATTGTCACCAATGGCGGTGGTCCTGGTATCATCGCGGCTGATGCTGCCGAACGTAATGGTCTGGAACTGCCGCCCGTCTCGGAAGAGACGGCAGAGAAACTGGGGAAGGTCTTGAAGCGCAAGGTTACGATAAATAATCCCCTGGATACTACTGCCGGAGCCAGTGCCGAGGAGTTCGAAAATATATTGAGAATTCTGGCTGGTGATAAGGATAATGATGCCGTGCTGATAATATTCGTGCCGCCGATAGTGGTTAATCCGGAGGCTATCGAGAATGCCTTGCAGCGGGTGGCACCGGTTTTCTGGCGGCGGAAAAAGCCGTTGTTGGCCTGTTTCCTGGGGCGCCGGGGCCTTCAGGCGAGGATAGGAACGCTGGGAAGATTGGTGCCCAGCTTTTCCTTCCCCGAAGAAGCGGTCGCTTCTCTGGCAAGAGCTGTAGAGTATGTTGATCTGCAGAGTAAACCGAAGGGGGTTATCCCGGATATTAAAGGTACCGAGCCGGTAGAGGCACACAAGATTGTAGAGTCGGCATTGAGGGCTGGAGTGCAGAGGCCAATCTGGCTCTCTGCAGAGGAGATAATAGGGCTTCTTAACTGCTACGGTATTAAGATGGGAGAGACGGTTATGGCGGAGACCCCGGATGAAGCAGCTGCCGCCGCAGAGCGTCTCGGTTTTCCGGTAGTAGTGAAGCTTGCCTCAACGACTATCGTTCATAAGACTGAAGTTAACGGAGTAGTGCTTGATGTGACTTCGTCCGAAGGCGTGAAGATGGCCTTCGACGATATCAGAAAGAGGTTATCAGGTATCGGCCGTAAGGATGAGATGCAGGGTGTGCTTATACAGAAGATGGTCAGGGAAGGAATAGAGACTATTATAGGGGTAACACATGATCCTCAGTTTGGGCCGTTGATTATGTTCGGTCTGGGTGGTATATATGCCGAACTGTTCAAGGATACGACCATACGCCTTCATCCGCTGACCGATGTCGATGCCGGCGATATGATACAGTCGGTAAAAATGGCGAAGCTGCTTTCCGGATACCGGGGATTGCCTTCCAGCGATACTAACGCTCTAGAGGACCTCTTGCTCAGACTTTCGAAAATGATAGAGGATGTTCCGCAAATTGTAGAGCTCGATTTTAACCCGGTTAAGGTGCTGCCGCGGGGGAGAGGTTACTATATTGCCGACGCCAGGATCCTGGTAGGATAGTACAGAAATGCTTTTCGTTAGAATGTGACTAAATCGCGTATTTCTGTTCTGTTATGGTTTACATAATATGAATAAATATCGGAGTTGTTGACATAATGAGGCAGTGTGTATTGACATCATCAGCGGGGAAGCGTCTCATCGGTAAGGCTATAGCGGGGCTTCCCGTGATTAAAAGTACGCTGTGCAAGGGGACTATAGTGATTGTGGCTGGGACCACAAACGGCTATGTTGCGGAGGAAATACTGAATACTCTGGGTGGAGAAAACGCCTTTGATCGAAAGCGATTCTTTCGGGGGGTTACTCTTCCCCCTGAATATAAGGTGACCGAAGCGGGCAGATTACCTGACGAGAGAGGATTCCCGGGTGATGTGATTATCAAGGACGGCGTTTGGCAGCGTGGTAAAACAATAAGTGACGTAGCTGATGAACTTAAAGAAGGAGATGTTATTATCAAAGGTGCCAATGCGCTTGATCCGGTTCACAAGCGTGCTGCCATTCTGATGGGTCATCGACAAGGTGGAACAACGACGATAGCGCTTCAGGCTGTGGTAGGAAGAAGGGTGCATTTGATACTGCCGGTCGGGTTGGAGAAACGGATATACGGCAATCTGGATGAAATAGCAAGACTGTTGATTATGCCGGAATCAGAGGGGTTACGCTTGCTTCCGGTTCCCGGCGAAGTGTTCACTGAGATCGAAGCCCTTTCATCACTGGCTGGTGTTACCGCTGAATTAATTGCCGCCGGCGGGGTTTGCGGAGCAGAAGGAAGTATGCGGTTAGCCTTTAGCGGGACTACTGAAGCCGAGTCATTTGCCGAGCAGATAATTCAATCCGTAGCTTTTGAGCCCCCTTTTACGATACCTTGATGGTTCTTGTCGAGGCGGGTGCCTTAGTCCTGTGAGAATGCCACATCCTGCGGCCATTCGTCGAGGGTTACCTCCACCGCTATTGTCTCATTCCCTCTGATTACAGTTAGGTAAACTTGCTCCCCGACATCCTTAGTATTGAGATACTGCAGGAGGTCGGACACTGTGGCTACCTCATGTTCGTCAATCGCAATGATGATGTCACCTCCTGAGGTTGGACTACCCTGATCGATGCCGCTTGGGACCAGTCCGGCCCGCTCGGCAGGGCTATCCGGCATCACCGAGACTACATATACCCCGTGGTCGGTGTTCAAATCGAGCTTTGAAGCCAGTGTTTGATCGATTTCCGTGCCGCTGATGCCCAGCCATGGGGTGCCGACCTCGCCGCCTTGAAGCAGTGCCGGCAGCAGAGACTTGGCGTTGTTGATGGGGATGGCGAAGCCGATGCTGTTTGAAGAAGCTTCAATAGCAGTATTTATGCCGATTACCGCACCTTTTGAGCTTAGAAGAGGACCGCCGGAATTTCCCGGATTTATGGCGGCGTCGATCTGTAACATGTTGGGTATTGACCTTGTCTGAGCGCCGGCCATGTTTCTTCCCAAACCGCTGATAATACCGACGGTGATGGAACCTTCCAGTCCGTAGGGTGAACCGAGCGCAATCGCCATCTGGCCCGGCTTAACACTGTCAGAATCACCCAGAAGGAGCGGGCTAATGTTGCTAATATTGCTTGGGTCTACCTTCAGCAGTGCCAGGTCGTTCTCACTGTCGGTGCCGATTATTTGAGCTTCTACCGTCTCGCTGCTGTGCAGGGTAACGCTTATGCTGGAAGCGCCGTCCACTACGTGATAATTGGTTAAAATATGGCCTTCTTCATCGACAAAGAATCCGGAGCCTTGTCCTTTTACATCAGGAGTACGGAATAAGCCGGAGGGGTATTCGTTACCGCCGACTACGGTATTTATCTCGACTACTGCTGGAATCGCCTGGCTATAGAGTGTTACGATTGCCTCTTCATCGTAAAGCGATATTACCGGCACGGCGTTGGCAGTTGTTACAGTTTCGTTCGGGATTACATCAGGAGTAGCCGAGGCCAGAGGGATGCTCGCAGCGCAACCGGAGAACAGAAGGGATGCCGACAGGGCTACGGCAACAAGCGAGGTTAGAACTATCCGCTGCTGCATCTTCATCATCGGTACGGATCTATTCGAGTTCATCTATCCTTCTTCTTTCTATCTATTTATCAGAAATCTCGGATATTTAAAAAATAACATGAAAATATTAAGAAATTATTAAAAGATGCCATGCTCTAGCCCCGGTAGTGCTGCCGATTACCGAGTCGTTGCCGCTACGGCGTTTGGAGGTGGAGGCTGCTATCTACAGTGGTTTAAGACAACTGGGGTTGGATGTGTGAAACGAAAATTGCACTTAATATACTGCAATTTTGAGATATACACTGAGTCACATTAGTAGGGATGCATTATTCTGTTTGCGTTCGCTTAGCCATCTGTTTATTCGCGGCTCTTTTCATCCTCGAAACTGAAGATTTCATTAATGCTGGCTCCCAGGGCTTGGGCGACGTTGTACTCCCGGAAAGATATTAAAGATACCAGTAGATATTTTCGGATCACAACCTCTGGCATTGCTCGCAGTAGTAGATACTGCCGCCCAGGTAAGCCTCTTTCCTGATCACCATGCCACAGAATGGGCAGGGCTTACCGGCGGTGTTCTTGCACAGAACGGTTTTATAGCCCCCGGGTGAGCCGAACAAACCCAGTTCGGTATCCCGGCCTCCGCGGGCTGCCATCATGGAGATGGTGGTTTTTAGAGAATTAAAAAGGGCCTCTTTATCGTTATCGGAAAGAGTGTTTACCTTCTTCTTCGGATGCATTCTTGCGTTGAACAAGATATCCTGCAAGATACCGTTGCCGAGCCCGGGGATTCTCTGCTCGGTGGCCAGAAAAGCCTTCAAGCTTAATTTCTGGACTTCATCTGAACCAACCATACGGCTAAAATATACTCCATCAAACATTGCAGAGAGCGGAGACGGTTTTTCTTGGGCAGCTTTGTAGTAGGGATTATCCAGTTCACCATCAAAGAATGCTCCCAGTCCGCCATACATTTGAATCGAGGCGCTTACAGCAGAATGATCGTCAAACTCAATTAAAATCTGGTGTTTAGCAGGACGCGGCTCATTTTTGTCGTGAAACCTGATTGCTACACCCTCTCCGAATAGGATATTAGCCTTTTCAACCCCTATCTCAACCATACCGCCATATGGACTGGCTTTGCCTACTGTCCTGCCGATAAGCAGGTCAGAATATGTCGACGGTTCTCCATAGTACCAGGCTAATTTGTGAGGGGTGTGTGCAGCAACGACACCGGCAATCCGCTTCCCCAAAATAGCATCTTTAATTTGACCGGAGAGATTTACCGCTTCGGGTAATTCAATCACGATAATACCTCCATCCCGCTGTTTTTTATACAGGCTATTCTACAACGCTGAATGTCTTGGGACAAGACGCCTGTTTTCTTTAGCCATATTCAGACACTTTCAAAGGCTGATGATTGTCGTGCCAGACGGCTAGTAAAAGCGGCCATTTTTTGGGCGGGCGGATTACTATTGACATTGCTAGAGTGCGAGCCTAGAATAAATGATATAAGGGTACAGCGAAGCGGTATTATTTATGCGGGTTAGGTCTTATCAGCCGGTCTATCCTATTTTATGGTAACCGGTAACAAGGAGCAAAGTGGGTAGGTGGGCTGAGGTTCTGCTCGTTACGATGTTGGTGTTGACCATTGTCTTTGCCAAGCAGGCAGAAGCGATGGTCAAACAATGCCCGGTGTCAGCGAGTTCGGTTGCTCCTCTATCGGTTTCCAATCCGGTCCAATCGGATACTTCAGATATCTTAACTGTACGCCCAATGCCAGGAACACCTCTCAAAATACCGTCGTACATGGTTGCTGACTTCCCCCCGGAGTCATTCTGTATACGCTTTGCCCAGCATCAAAGAAGGCTTGTTACCTGTAATAATGGCTATGGCTTTTTTCTGGCGAAGTCGGGTAGTGGGGCTGTATTTCAGGATGGACGGACCAAGCCGTCGTTTATCGCCCCGCTTTTGAGAAGTTTCGACTCTTTTTCTCCGCCCGGTCTCGTTATGCGCCTATGATTAGGTTTGAGAGCTCTAGTTTTCGATTGGTAATGTCCCATTGAAAAATAGGTCTGAGAAGGAGATTAGTAATGTTCGGAATGAAAGCAAAGGAAAAGGAAAAGGGAACCTCACCAAAAGATATTATGGCCGGCGAAATCGAGCGGTTGACCCCCGGCCAGTCTCTCTGCTATAAACTGCCGCCGATATATGGTGACGATTTGGTAATTGTTAAGCCAAACCCGAATTATCCTAACAAGGGAAAGAAGTACCTGGTGTGTTCAGAGAGTGTTGTGGATGGTAAGCCAAGCGGTAAGGTTCTTACCGGTTGGGATTCTGACAAGGCCAGTTACATCGCCGGTTGGGTTGTGGAACGTCTCGGTACGCCCTTTGCTTAGTCTGAATTTGGGGTAGATTTCATATCGGCAAATGCTATTGAAAGCCGGGGGTCAGGCACTTTAGTGGTTACACCTTCGGCTTTCAATAATCATAAATCGGAAGATATGTGTTTAGGCTCTTGGGGTGGACAGTGTTTGTTACTACAAAGCTTAGTCCTCGCCGGATAGTATACTCGCTAATGACGAAGTAAGGAGGCAAGCTATCGTGCTGGTTGACGAGATTAGCAGAATCGCTAGTGAAATCCCTGCTGAACTAAAGGAAAAGAAAGGAGTCTTCTCCCTTGAGTTCATTATTGCAGAAAGAAAGGTTATGTTTTCTAAGAAGAAGCTGACCTACAGTGCGAAGTTTCGCATCGATGAGGGTAAAAAGGAGCTTCGTTTTACCGAGATGCTCAAGGAGTCTGGCGCCGGATTCTCCTCCGGTGATAGCGATATCGGTCCCGGCTTCGGATTTAAGGCAGAGACCTATAAGACCGGAGGTGGCCCCAGGGAGGGTAATATCAAAGAACAATCCGAGCTTTTTGGTAAGCAATACAACTATAATTACGACTTCTCTAAGATCAGGACCGCGGTTGAGCGTGAGGCTGACAGGGCTGGCTATGCCTTCAAGTACCATTTGACCAGCATCGGCCTGTGACGATACATGGATAGTAAAGATGCTGTGTCTTTTGATAGTAGGCATGTAACTTTTGGCGGAATAAGGCGTTCTAGAATTGTAGAAGGATAGTAATAAAGGGGGGTGCCAGTGAGAAGAAAAAGGTTTCTAAAGCTATTGGGGATGGGCGCGATACTGACGGTGCTCATGTCGGTGTTCCTGCCTGCCTCGCCGGCCTTGGCGGCAGGCATCAGCATTGACCCGGATGAGGGCAGGATTGGCGATGAGGTCGAGGTGGAAGGGACGGGTTTTGATCCCATATCCTCCGAGGAATATCGATATGTTGATATCTATTTTACGGCAAAAACGACCACGGGCGCAGTTCCGTCAACTTCATCCGATATTAATGATGAGATCAGAACCTACGAGCTATTGGACAGCGGAGTTCAGGCCGATATCGACGGAGAGTTCACCTTTGAATTCGATGTGCCCGATAGGCTCAGGGGCGGTACTGTCGATGCCGATGTCCATGGCGGCAGCTACTACGTCTGCGTCACCTATGAGGATGATGTTAGAGTCAGGGCGCGGGTGGAATTCACGGTTATCACCGGTGAAATCACGGACCTCGACTCTGACAGCGGGCCGGTTGGAACCGAGGTTACTCTCAGCGGCGAGAATTTCGCTGAAAATGAGACTATCACCATAATGTTTGACGGTAGTGAGGTGGACATCATCAGCGGTGATGACGAGACCGATGGCAGCGGTGATTTCGATAACACGACTTTTATCATCCCGCTTGCTACCGCCGGTGAGCATACCATCAGCGTCAGTGACGAAAGCCTGACCGAGGAAGCATTATTGGAGGGTTCGGACGAGCCGCCTGTCTTCACTGTGGAATCCTCGCTGGATGTCTCTCCGGTAACTGGGCCGCCCGATGATACCGCCACGGTGAGCGGTACAGGATTCGGGAACAGAGCTGATGTTGATATTATGATTGACGACGTACTGGTGGCAACTGCTACAACTGATAATAAGGGTAGCTTTTCGGTCATTTTCACCGTGCCCGACATTACCGAGGGTATCTATGACCTGGTAGCCATGGATGAGGATGATAACGAAGCAGAGATGCAGTTCACGGTAGAGGTAGGTACGGAAATTATGGTCAGCCCGGTGACAAGTGCCGGAGCTCCCGGTTATGTTGGACAGAACGTCACCATCAGTGGTGTGGCCTTTGTCCCTAACTCCAGTGTGACCATTACCTATACCTCTACCCCTATAGTGGTGGGTACAACTACGACCAACGCCGATGGCGATTTCTCCTTTACCTTCAAGGTTCCTAAGAGCCAGGCGGGCGCTCATACCATCTCGGCGAGCGACGGCACCAACTCACTGCAATTGCCTTTCTATGTTGAGTCTAATGCCCCGCCGGTGCCGCAACTCCTTCTCCCTGAGGCTGCTACCAAGGCCCCGGCAACCGCCGTTTTTGACTGGAGTGATGTCACCGATGCCAGCGGCATTACCTATATCCTGCAGGTGGCCATCAGCCAGGACTTCGCCGCGAGCTCACTGGTCCTGGAGAAGGAAGGGCTGACCGTCTCGGAATACACCCTGTCCAAGGAGGAATCTCTACCCTCCCGGTCGCTAAAAGAGCCCTATTACTGGCGGGTGATGGCGATTGACGGTGCTGGTAACGAGGGGATTTGGACGAATGCCAGTGACTTTTCGGTGGGGTTCTCAATGCCATCTTGGGCGGTGCATGTCTTCTGGGGTATCGGTGTGATTGCGGGTACCTGTATAGGATATTACCAGGGCAAGCGCCGGGGTTAGACCATACTGAAAATAATACGGGCTGAAAATCGTTCGGGTTAGTATAACCGGGAGATTATAATCCAGCAAGTCCTAGAGGGTACCCTCTTATCAGGCACTACGGGGAGCACCTGGAGATTCCGGGATGCTCCCCGTATCGTTGTTGTGCTATACATATCTCGTTACTAACATCAGCATACAGATGGAAAGTACTATTATTGTAATAGGCAAGCTGTATTTGAGGAATCTGCCCCAACTCACCCGGTAGCCTGCCTTCTCGGCAATAGCAACGCCGACGACATTAGCTGATGCCCCGATTGGGGTAGCATTACCGCCGATATCAGCGCCCAGGGCCAAAGGCCAGGCCAGAGAAGGTAGCGCTACTCCGGTGGCTTGGGATAGCCGAACTATTATCGGAACCATGGTGGCGGCAAATGGAATGTTGTCCACTACGGCTGAAGCACATGCTGAACCCCAGAGTATGATGGTGATCATGGTAAACGGGTTGCCGCCTGAGGTTGTTCCGATAAAGCCAGCAATAAGATGCAATATACCGGTTTCCTCAAGCCCGCCAACACAAATAAAGAGTCCGATAAAGAAAAGCAGGGTTCTCCAGTCGACCCCCTTCATAATTGATGGTGTTTCTTTGCCCATGGCGGCTATGGTAGCTAGGGCGGCAATTATGCCGATCATCGCCATTGAGAGACCGCTTTGAGCGTGCGTAATAATCAAGAATACTACCGTGATGAAGATGGCCAATTGGATTTTGTAGAGTCGATGGTTGATAATGGCGTCTTGGGGTTTCAGTTGTGTCTCCGCAGTGTTAGCTGAGATGACTGCAGTATGAGCGTAATCCCGGCGAAGGCGCCAGTAGAAGTAGCCTACGGCTGCTGCCATACCCGTCCAGGCAATGGGTCCAGTATTAACTACGAAGTCGTTAAAGGTATAGCCGAGACTGGTCCCGATTATGATGTTGGGGGGATCACCTGCCATAGTGGCGCTGCCGCCGACGTTAGCCGCGAAGATCGTGGCAATAATCAGCGGAACAGGATCAAATTTTAATATGCGTGCCAGCTCGATGATCACCGATGCCATAAAGAGCAATACAGTGATACTGTCAATAAACATTGACATTACACCAGCAAGCAGCATGAAGACAATAGAGATGGGGATGATACGGTAGTTGACCATCCGGGCAGTATATAGGCAGAGCCAGCGGAAGAAACCCACTGCTCTTAATCCCTCTACTAGAACCATCATCCCGCCGATGAAGAAAATAGTCTGCCAGTTGACGCCGTGGGCCATTATCGGTTCATGTCCGGCTATCCAGAAGGTAGGACGACCAATCTCGGCGAAGTTAAGTACACCGATGGCAGTATCAGGACTTCTCAGAATACCGAGAAATACGACGAGAATGGTGAGGGCGGCTCCGATAAGCACAGGAATGAAGCGTTGTACCTTACCGATGATAAGAAAGGTAAATACCCCGATGAAGATGCAGAGTGTAACAATTTGGCTGGGATCAAGCATCTATAATTTTAGCTTCTTTCTCTATCTTAGTCATTAAGGTAAGGTAGGTGCTGTTCCTATTCATGTTCGGACAGAATAACATCGCAGCTTGCTTCAGAAGTCCGGACAACCAGTACTGCAACGTCCCCTGTATGCAGAATTTTGTCCGTTACGTTGCCAAAGACCCAGCGTCCCATACCAGATCGGCCATGACTTGATATAGTGATGAGGTCAACGCTGTTCTCTTCAGCATATTTCATAATCTGACTGGCGGGATTGCCGAAGGCAACTACACTGGACACCTTGATTCCCTGCTCTTTGATAGGCTGGGCTATGGTGTCAAGGTAACCCATCAGTGTTCTCCGTACCGCTTCATCATCGCGTACGGTATAGAAAATCCCGCTTGCTCCTATGGTTCCTACCGGCTCGAAGACTTCGATCAGGACTATCTCGGCACTCATGGTTTTGGCTAATCTTTCCGCATAACATAGTGCTGACTCTCCTGCTTTAGAGCCATCCAGGGGTACCAGGATCTTGCGTACCAACTTCTTTTGTTCCAGTGCAGCGTCGCTGGCGGGGGTTCTAACTAAGAGCACCGGCCTATCGGTCGTTCGTAGCACCTTGGCAGCGATATGTCCAAGCAGCCAGGGTCCCTCACCGGATGAACCGCGACTGGCCATCACGATAATACTAATCTTTTCCTTACTGGCAAAGCCTACGATTTCAAGTGCCGGGTTGCCGACCAGTACCTTGTTTTGCACATCGTATTGCTCATCCGTCTCCCCCCATTCCTTGAGTTGACGTCTGAACTTACTGGCAACGCTAGTTAGATAGGTTTCATAGATATGGCTGGCGTCGGCTGCGGATTCGGAAACACTTACCAGCATGATTTGTGAACCATATATGTTAGCTATCGCGGTGGCATAAGGCATTACTACCTCTGCGGTTTTGGAGCCATCAAGAGGGACTAGTATTCTTCTAAACACATCTACCCTCCGTAAATATCGGGTGAGGATGTCTTACCCACGTAAATAGTCATGAATCCTCGACATTTTGGCTGAAAAATAAAACAGCAAAACGTGTTCTTGTGAATGAATTATATTACGAACTTATCTTGTTGTAAAGTATGCCGGTTATTAGTATCGAACTCTTGATATAGGGTATAATATCTTTCGTGGTTTAACTGCGGAGAGTAGTGACGGACTGCTTTTATGAATCTAACGATAAACGGGACGTCCATTTGATAAGCGGGAGGAAAAATAAATGCGTATCGAAAGCAGCAAACAGATTGAACACCTCGGGGCAGTGCGGATTCACGACGTACGCCGGTTTTTGGAGCTTGATTCCGGTGCCAGAGTTCCTGCTTTGCTCAAGGAAGGTATCTACGCCCAGAAGATTGAACGGGATACTATTGCCGGCATTCAACAGCAACTGGCCATTGTTCTACCCATCAAAAACGAGGACGTGAAAATCTTTGAGGGCGTGCTGAGCGGCGTTCCCCATGATTGCCTGATGATAGTAGTATCCAACAGCGAGCGGGGGGAAATCGATAATTTCAAAAATGAGCAGGATGTTCTAAGCCGGTTCTGCGATGCCACCAAGAGAAGTGCTCTCATGGTTCATCAAAAAGACCCCTATCTAGCCGAGGCACTGGCAAGTTGCGGGTATAATGATATTCTCGATGAAAAAGGAATGGTCCGAAACGGAAAGAGCGAGGGAATGATTCTCGGTATCCTGCTCGCTCAATTGCAGGGTAAGGAATATGTTGGGTTCATCGATACCGACAACTATATTCCCGGTGCGGTATTGGAGTATGCCCAGCATTATGCGGCAGGCTTCAGCCTCTCGGAGTCTCCTTATGCTATGGTCCGGATTCTATGGCGCTACAAGCCTAAGACCTCAGGAGAGCTTTATTTCAAGAAGTGGGGGCGGGTGTCTGAGATAACCAATAAATATATCAATCATTTCATATCTACCAAGGGTAAATTTGAGACCGGTATTATCAAGACGGCTAATGCCGGGGAGCATGCTATGAGCCTGCGGCTGGCGATGAAGTTAGCCTATGCCACCGGCTACGGTGTCGAGACGCAGGAGCTCATGTCGATATTAGAGCAGTTTGGTGGTTTTTTACCCATTGCCGATGCAACCGTCGCCGAGCGAGGTGTTGATATCATTCAAACGGAAACGATCAACCCGCATCTTCATGCCGAGAGAGGTGAAGACCACCTGGTCCAGGATATGGCAGTGCCCAGCCTATCTGTGATTTACCACAACCAGTTGTGTGAAGAGTCGACCAAAGAGCTGATAACCAAACAACTGGTTGATCTGGATTGCATCGGTCCCGACGGAGAAGTCCCCGAAATAAGAATGATAGCGCCACCGGAAAGTATCGATATTCAGAAGTTCGCCGCTGCCCTCGAGGGTCACTACAACGATTATTCGGTACCACGAGGGTGGTCGGTATGGGCCAAGTTGCCGCTGCCGGGTCGTAAGCAAGAGGAAGCCCTGAAGGTGGTCTTTACCGACCTTGACGGTACACTGCTTCATCCGGTCAGCTATTCGTATGCGGCGGCTCTAGACTCGTTACGCATATTACAGGAAGAAAGAGTTCCGGTCATCTTCTGCTCTGCCAAAACGATGGGTGAACAGCAGGTTTACCGGCAAGAGCTGAATATAGGCGATCCCTTTATTGTTGAGAACGGGGCGGCTGTTTTCATTCCTAAAGACTATTTCCGTTTCCCATTCTCCTTCAGTAGGACTACTGACGACTGCTTCGTCATTGAGCTTGGTATCTCGTATCAAGAAGTGAGGGAGAAGCTGAAAACATCAATCGATAGATGTGAGGCTAAAATTACCTGCTTCGGGGACCTCAGCAACGAAGAGGTGTCTAAAGTAACCGGCTTGAACCTGTTAATGGCCGAGCTCGCCAGGAAAAGGGAATATAGTGAGACTCTGATAATAGAGGGGAACAGAAAACAGATAAAAGCGGCGCTGGATGTTATCACAGAAAGCGGTTTGAGTTATACCTACGGAGGCAAGTTCTACGAAGTATATCAGGGTGGCGATAAGGGTAAAGCGGTAAAGATCCTGATCGAGCTTTTCAAACTGAATTTCGGTAGTGTTACCACGACTGGCATCGGCGATAGCCCTAATGATGTAGGCATGCTGAACGAAGTAGACCTACCGTTACTGGTGCAGACGGAAGGCAATCGGTGGAATAGACTGAAGGTTAAGAATCTAAAACGTGCCAAGGGGGTTGGCCCCGAGGGATGGTCTCAGGCAATTGCCGAGCTATTCGGTCCGAAATAGGGGCTGTTGAAGTAGAGTACCGACCATATCCGGTGTAGTGAATCGAAGACTAGAACTTAATCTTCAAGCTCACAATTTCGAAAGGTTTTACCTGCAGCACGATCCTGCGGCCCCGGTGTTTGATGTCTCCCTCTTCCACTTCCAGGAGATTGACCGTTTTCACTGCACTGGGCTCTTTGTATAGAGTGATTACTCCGCTGGTCTTCTTCCCCTTAGTTTCAAAGAGTCTTAAGATTATCTCGTCGCTATCCTCTGCCTTCTTGAATACCACCAGTATAAGGCTTTCCGGCTTTACTTCAACGAAAGAGAACCGGTAGGGCAGGCTGCCTTTCCTCCTTTTTTCCACGGGTAGCTGGAAGCCGGACAAACCATAGTTGAATTCGTATGCCGGCTTAAAAGAGTCGGCGTCTTTCCATCCCTTCTGATGGGGGAAGAGGGCATATTCAAAGGTATAGTGCTTGAATTCCTGGGCATCTGGGGTAGGAATGGCAGGACCGATGATGCCATCGGAAGCCAGCATTAGTATACTTCGCAGCAGGGTTAGGTAGATATTGCCGTCCCTTATTTCGTGTGAAGGCAGCCCCTTATTGATCAGGGTTATCCCCCTGTCTTTGTCCGAATAGTCTACCCAGTGCAGTGCCGGATAGACTCCTGAAGGTTGTTCCACCCATTTGTCCCTGGTCTTTTTGTAGTACTGGTCGACGGGGCGTGCTATCACTCCGAACTGAGTTTCCGATTGATAATTAGGCGACTTTATGTTTGTGGAAAACCGCATCCTCATTCGAACCTGAGGGTGCCGGTTGTCGATGTTGGTTATAAAGTCAATACGCGGTACGTCATTGTAAATGATAATCCTCTTATGCATAGAGAGGTATTTATGACGCCATATCAGGGGCCTCAGTTTCTTTAACAGCCGATAGGGCCACCTCAGTGAGAAGAACTCACTCTCAACCTCAATTACTCTCCGGAGCGGGGTCTTAACAATCTTGAAGCTCTTGGTTCGAAATTGACCGAAGGTTACCCCCTCTTCGCCGCCCTCGGTTCCTAACGGCTCACCCAGATTTTCACGATGATAATACAGGTCGCCTATCTCTTCTTCCATTACCAGTTCGTTACCGTTTACCAATCGTTTGCCGTCCTGAAAAACATCGATCAGACCATTGGCAGGATTCACTCTGACCTTAAAGAACTGGTTTTCAATGGTATTGCCGGAAATTATTATCCGGGGAGCCGCCCCGTCGCGTGGGTTTCTCCGAATTATCTTGTAGGTGCGGTATCCCAGAGCCGGTACCGTGGCTACGAAACCCAGCTTAACCGTTTGATAGGAATCATCGGCGTAACGGGAGAAATCCAGGATCTCCACCTCTGTTTCTTCCCTGCCGCTGCGCAGTCCCCCGATTCTCTTTATCTTACCTCTGTCGAAGCCCATCTCCACTTCAACCCAGTTTTTGACTTCCCATGACAGTGGATTGAAAACGATGACATCTTCCTGCACCTGAAGGTTCTGGGAAATAATCGAGCAAAAGTTCTGCAGGAACTGTTGGAGGTGGTTCTGCAAATAGCTGAAATTATCCCTGGCTTCCTCATAGCCTTCATCCATACCGGTTCCGGGAGCGACGTCATGAAAGGCTCCCCACAGTACCTTCTGCCAGCTATTCCTGAACTCGTAGTTAGGGTAAGGGATTCCTAACAGCCAGGAAACAGACGCCCACCTCTCGCATGTCAGCAGCAGGTTTTCGTATTTCCTGAGCTCCTGCTTTATCCAGATTCGACTGGAAGTAGTATTGGGGAAGACCTGAGAATATCGCCCCGAGTAAAGTTCTCCGCGGCAGGTTTTTAGTTTATCGGCAGATTTCCCGACCTGAGTGAAGAAACCGGAGACGGTGGCGATTTTCATTTGCGAGTCCTGGTGATTCTTGTTCCATCTGTTTACCACTCTGAATATCTTGGTCTGGGGTGGTATTGAACCGCTGCCGGAAGGCATCAGGATATGGCGTGTCGCTGCGGCATCTTTCAGCAGCTTGAAGTTTTCCTCAAGTCTGTCGAAATCAAGTCCGGCCCGATAACCGAGAGGCATCCAATGGGATAATATCCTGGTTCCGTCCAGCCCCTGCCACCAGAATTCGGAGGGTTTGTCTCGATTTGCTCCACGGCGAAAAGCAAAATACTTATACCCCGATTTTCGGTAGATCTGGGGCATCTGGGCATTATAACCGAAGCTGTCGGCCCCCCACATGACGGGAACGTCGGTGCCGAATTTCTCTCTGGCATACCTCTTGCCCAGCATTATCTCCCTGACCAGGGTTTCCCCGTTGGGTATCATCGTGTCTGCCATGAGATATTCGCCGCCGGCAATTTCAATCTTGCCGGCTTTGATGCATTTTGCCAGTCTGTTGAAGAGGTGTGGATTTCTCCTCTCAATCTCTTCCAGAAGCGCAGTCTGCTCGATGAGGAATTTGTAGTCTCTGTTTTCGACCAGATCCAGGGCTTGTTTGATAATAAGATCGATGTTGATATAAAAGTAGTCTTCTTTGGTCAGAGCCCAGACAGCATCATAATGAGAATGAGGTACCAGGTATATCTTATCCATATCACCCTTTGTGCGCTGATTTCAGCGAGGACAGCTATTTTCTGTTTGGACGTATTATACAACATAATCTGGCAACCAGGAACCCACCGATCAGATAATCTCTAAAGATATATTGACATAAACGCTGTAGCTATAGTAATATATTTCGAAAAAACTAATCTCCGAGCTACTTTATACCTAAAGGTCATCCTATGGTGAGTAGCCGTGAGGGTATCACTAGAAATGGTGATGCCTCCCGTGTTAGGAAAGGAGATTTATGTCGGCCATCATATTCTCACCTTATGATAACCATCCTGATATCAGATTTTCATTTTTCGCACCCTGTTTTACCGACAGCCGGAGGTTGGATTGGTAAAACAGTGGCTGAAATCCAATAAACTGACGCTGACCTTCATACTACTCGGGGCGATCATTTTCCTGTTTATTATCGTGCCTCTATTCCGTATGATTTTTGCCTCCGACCCGGGCATATTGAGAGAAACCCTGTTCGACCCCGAGGTAACCAAAGCGATATTGCTTACCCTGTGGGCGGCTCTTATCGCCACCGGGATTGGTTTCGTACTCGGGGTGCCTTTAGCTTACCTACTGGCCCGTTATGAATTCCGGGGCAAGAGAATAGTCGAGGGATTGATTGATGTCCCGATAGTCGTCCCCCATACCGCTGCCGGTATCGCGTTGCTCTTTGTCTTTGGTCGCAACTTTTTTATGGGCAGTATTTTCGGTTCAGTAGGCATTCAGTTTGTCGATTCTATGGCCGGTATCGTGGTAGCTATGCTGTTTGTCAGTGTGCCTTTCCTGATAGACTCGGCTAAGGATGGTTTCAAAAAGGTAGATATTAGACTGGAGAAGGTAGCCCGTACCCTGGGTGCTTCATCCTGGCAGACATTCTTCATGGTTTCCTTTCCGTTGGCCTGGAGAAGCATACTCTCCGGAAATATAATGATGTGGGCCCGCGGCATAAGCGAGTTCGGGGCGGTTATCATTCTTGCCTATCACCCCATGATTGCCCCGACGCTAATCTACGAACGGTTTGAAACCTATGGCCTGACCTATTCAAGACCGGTAGCGGTATTACTGATTATAATAAGTCTGATTATCTTTGTCGTACTGAGGACTCTGGTGCAGCGAGGGAAGCAAAGATGATCAGGGTAAGGCACCTTTGGGTAGATCTAGGTGAATTCGTATTGAAAGATGCGAACATGGATATCAATCAGGGGGAGTACTTCGTCATTTTAGGGCCTACCGGGGCCGGGAAAACGGTTCTGCTCGAATCTATCGCCGGCCTCTATCCGCTCAGGGAGGGTCGCATATGGCTTAACGATGAAGAGGTTACGAGACTTGAACCTGAAAAGCGTGGCATCAGCATCGTCTACCAGGACCAGATGCTTTTCCCCCACCTCTCGGTCAGGGATAATATTACCTTCGGTCTGAGAATCCGCAAGATGAAACCTGCTGAAATCGAGCGTACTTTAAGCTGGCTGGCAGGGTTGCTGGATATACATCACCTGCTTGGCCGCAAGCCGGATACTCTCAGTGGCGGAGAGAAGCAGAAGGTGGCCCTGGCCCGGGCTTTGAGCGTTAAGCCTAAGTTGCTTTTGCTGGACGAACCGCTCAGCGCTCTAGACCCAAACAGTCGTGAGATACTCCAGCGTGAACTACGTAATATACATGAAGAGTACCGGGTAACTACGGTCCACGTTACTCATGATTTTGAGGAGGCGATTGCTCTGGCTGATCGTGTTGCTGTAATCGGAGACGGTTGTGTCCAGCAGGTAGGCACTCCGGAGCAGATATTCCGCCAGCCCGGTTCGGAGTTCGTCGCTCGCTTCGCCATGGTGAGGAATATCTTTCGAGGTGAGGTAATTGAAGGTGAAAATGGAGATGCCCTCTTCTGCGTCGATGGGGTGAGTCTGTCTGTTGTCACCGGCTACCGCGGATTTTATCATGCTTCACTCCGTCCCGAGGATATCATCGTTTCCCATGCTCCCTTTCCCTCAAGCGCCCGCAACTCGTTTGGGGGGCAGATAACCGCTATTGCCGATAAAGGTTCCACTCTTCTGCTTACGGTAAGGGTCCCTCCCGATTTCATCTGCCTTATTACCCGAAATTCTTTCGATGCCATGGATCTGTCGATAGGTGATAAAGTCTATATCACTTTCAAGGCATCTGCGGTCAATATCTTCTAGAGGGGGATTGTCATGTGATAAATTAAATGTCTGATGAGTCCTTTTTCCCATAACTCAATATCTATCTGGAGGTTGGTAAGATGAAAAAAAGATTTTCTGTAGTCGTTCTTTGTCTGGCAGCAAGCCTTGCACTGAGTCTGGCGGTAGGATGTACCCGTCAGCCGGCTGACGAACCGGAGCTGTCAGGAACGCTGCACGTATTTCATGCGGGGAGCTTAGCGGCGCCATTCGATGAAATAACACAAGGGTTCAATGAACTCTATCCCGACGTAGAGGTGCTGGCTGAAGGAGCCGGAAGCGCCACCACTATTCGTAAGGTCACCGAACTAGGTAAAGACTGTGGAGTGATTGGTTCCGCAGACTACCTGTTGATTCCCCAGCTCATGTTTCCCGACTATGCCGACTGGTACATTATCTTTGCCACCAATCAAATGTGCATTGCTTATAACGACGGTTCTCAATATGCCGATGAGATAGATGGCGACAACTGGTATGAGATACTGCAGAGAGAAGGGGTCACCTATGGGCGTAGTGATCCCGACCAGGACCCGTGCGGCTACCGGACACTGATGGTATGGCAGCTGGCGGAAGAACACTATGACGTACCCGGGTTATACGATGCACTTTATCAGGCTGAAGGGGATTTAATGCGCCCGAAGTCTGTCGACCTGATTGCTCTTCTGGAATCCGGCGATCTGGACTACGCCTTTGAATACACCTCGGTAGCTGCCGAGCAAGGATTGGAATACGTAGAACTACCGTCTGAAATAAACCTGTCCGACGAGACCTACAGCGAATTCTATGATACCGCCGTGGTGGAAATCGCCGGTACCGAGCCGGGGACTACCATCGAACAGAGGGGGACGGCTATCGTTTATGGAGTTACCATACCTACCGGCTCACCTGAGTACGACCTGGGCTTAGCCTGGATCGATTATCTTCTCAGCGACGCGGGTGTAGCGGTTATGGAAGCATACGGTCAGCCGGCCGTTGTTCCCGCCCAGACTAACGACGCCGGTAAAGTGCCCGAGCTGCTTCGAATATATCTCGATTAGCGAATTTACTGCGATAGCTCTACATAATGTAGTTGAGAGCTGTATTCAGCCGGGATTGAAGGGTATCTGATCCGTCCGCCGGGTCGGGTACCCTTCCGTCCAATTAGTATATTGACAATAGGCGATAGTGGTGCTATGTTGTAGCCCTACGCCGGACCGATTCATCCGGCAGGGAGGTGCGAGATAAAAATTAGTGCACGGAACATACTCAAGGGTAAGGTGAAGAGCGTCAAACCGGGTGTGGTCAATACGGAGGTGGTGATTGAACTCTCCGGCGGGGAGATTGTAACGTCGATCATTACAAAGGAGTCCGCCGAGGGATTATCACTGGCTCCGGGTAAAAGTGTCTACGCCGTCATCAAAGCCTCGAATGTGATGATTGCCATTGATTGATGGCTATACCACCCCTAATCCTGATCTCGGGATTGAATTCGTAAAGTTCCTTCTGGGACCGGAAGGGCAGGGGATAATGACCTCGAACGACCATCCCATAATATCCCCGGCCATTACTAATAATCCCCGGAGCCTGCCTTCCGGAATTGAGCAATTAGTGCGTTGAAAAGCAGGCTCCGGTCTTAAATGTTACCCTTCAGATGTGGAGAAGCAGTATACCCGCCAGCGAATGGTTTCAGGAGGACTCTACCTGTATCCCCCTGGAAATAGCCCAGGCAATACCGGCTTCAATATCTTCTTCCTGGCCCTCGATCTCAATGATAACCCAGCCCCGGTCGCCGGTTATATTGGCCTGACGGATATTGGTTGCCAGGTTGAAATTACGGCTCAGCGTATATATGACCGGTTCCGATATTACTTCCCTGGGATAGGTAAACATCACCTTTCTTTTGGCCATATTCTGTTTCCCTCTCGTTTCCAATCGGGTGGAGTTGCCCCTTTCCACAAGCGCAAAGTGCTACAGGCGGCATAATGGATAGTATTAAGCGCTCTTCTTCTTGAAGTATTTCTCCACTATATTCAGTAAGTCCTTGGAACGGACAGGCTTACTAACATACTCGTCAAACTGATAGTCGAAAGGCTGCCCCAGCGATTCAGAAAAGCTGGTTATAGCTACAATCGGGATTCCGGAAAGGGCTTCATCCTTCTTAAATTGCTCTGCGGCGCTGAATCCGTCCCGTACCGGCATCATGATATCCAGAAGAATCAGGTCAGGCTTATCTTTCTTTGCTTTTTGTAAACCCTCGTCACCATTATAGGCCACCACTACTTCATAGAGCTTGCTTCTCAGTACCTTACTCATGACCTGGACTAGTTCGGCATCATCGTCGACAATCAGAATTTTTGGCGTCTTACTCATAGCATTACTCCTTTCATTTTTTAATAGCCTCCTGTTTGATGGCTTGCCGATCACTGGTACCTGCCTGTTTCTTCCTGGGTAGCGTGAAGCTGAATCTGCTACCCTTACCGGTTTCAGAACACGGGCTTTCTGCCCATATTTTACCATTGTGAGCTTCAATAATACGCTTGCATATGGATAACCCCAGTCCGGTACCGCGCTCCAGAGAGCCTTTGCTGCGGAAGAAATCGTCAAAGACATGGGGTAAGTCCCCGGCAGAAATCCCTATACCGTTATCGATAACTTCCACCTTTACTTCGTTACGGCTATCAATCACTCTAACCACCACCTCACCGGTAGCGGAGTACTTAATGGCGTTGCTGATCAGGTTTTCGGCTACCTGTTGCAGCCGTGGGCCGGACCCTTGAATCCGCCCCAGCTTTACCGGTGCCTCTATCCGGATAGTCATGCCTTTATCTTTAGCCAGACTTTCCATCTCTTCTACCGAATCCCGAATTATTTCCATAAGGTTGATTGGCTTCATCTCGTAAACGAGCTGCCCGGTCTCTATGCGCGGTATGTCCAGCAGATCCTTGATTAGCCGCATCAGCCTGTCGATACGCTGGGTGCTCTTCTCCAGCATGTCCCGCTGTTCATCGGTAATATCCCCGGTAAAGCCATCCAGCATCTGCCATAGGAATGATTGAGTAGCCACCAGCGGCGATTGCAGGTCATGGGCCACAACACCCAGGAAACGGACGAAACGCACCTTTTCTTCCTCCAGACGGGCGACCTCACGGGATATTTTTTCGAGCTGTTCCGCCTTTTGAGTCAGTAGCTCCGATTTCAACTGGGTGACTTTGACCAGGTCGACTTCGAATTGCTTGCGTAACGAAATATTTCTCAGGGTGATTAGAGCACATGGCTCGCCATCAGTACTGACGATGGGTGAAGCAACGACGTCGTAAGTGCGTCCGTCCGGAAAAGCATATTCCCACCTTTCTATGTTCCCGCGTAGTACACTGGATCGACGGCATATATCACGGCACGGCTTTTCACGACCGAAAAGGTGCTTGTGGCACTTGGCACCTATACCGTTACCGAAGTCACGGATCATGCTCGGGTTCATGAAGCGTATCTTACTTTCGTGATCGATAATGGCAACGCCTTCGTCCATGGAGTCGAGCATGGCGATAAACTGATCGCGCTCATTTTTGAGGAGTTTTTCCAGGTAACGGACCCACTCCGCCTCGTTACCACCGGTAAAGGGGCCCATGGTTAGACCGTCGCCATCCCATTTAGTTACCTCTGCCTTCGGGTATTTCGCTAAAGTTGCCATAGCCAGTCACCTATCCTCAGCTATAATTAATTATGACACGGCAGGTTGATATTTTCCAGCTAGACCTGTAAGGCAATAGGTTAACGCCGGTAATCTACTATCTGCATCGGAATAACAGGTGTTATTCTCTGCGTACGGTCCGGATTATATTACCGTCTAGCCCCCTGATATTTAGCTCCAAGGGCATCGGTTTATCCAGGGAGTGAGTGGCACAGGCAAGACAGGGATCGTAGGCACGGAAAGCCATTTCCACCATATTGAGAAAGCCCTCTTCTACATCTGTACCCTTGACGAAGCCCTGGGCAGCCTTCTTGACCGACATGCAAATCGGTGCCGCATTATGCTGTGTCGCCACGATAAGATTGACCTTGGTAAGCAGGCCCTGACTATCCGTTTCGTAGTGGTGAATGAGAGTCCCCCGGGCCGCCTCCAAACAGCCGATGCCGACCTTCTTCAGCTTCAGGTCCATATTGCGGATGTTAGTACCGGTAAGCAGGGGGTCGTTGGCGATTTGCTGCATGGTTTCGGCAGCCTGGAGCGCTTCAATCAGCCTGGCCCAGTGGAAAGCCAGCGTGTGGTGACTGGGTTTGTTACCCAGTACGCTGTACATCTGCTGGTATTCTTTTTGAGCCAGCGGCGTTGCCATGTTTTTGGCCACGTTCAGACGGGCCAGCGGTCCGACCCGGTATAGGGAAGTGCCCTCACCCTCAATTAAGCCACTCCAACCCACCTTGCGCAGGTGGGTCAGTCTAACATAGGTCCATGGTTCCACCCACTCGCCGATATGTTCGATATAATCACGGGGATGGAAGTAGGCGTACTCCTTGCCGGCAGGGTCGATGATCCTGATGTTACCGTCGTAGAAACTCACGTTGCCGGATTCATCGACCAGACCCATGTAATAGGTCTGTAATTTATAGGCATCGTTCAGGATAAGGTCCACATATTCCTTATTCTTCAGAACCACGTCTTTGAAGAGATCGAGGGCAAACTGGGTCATGGTAACCGCATCGTCTGCTGTCTTTTTGATCCACACCCGCTCCTCTTCCGTGATACCGCGCGTGACACCGCCGGGTACGCCACCCTCCGGGTGTGCCGGTTTGCTGCCGATCAGGGCCATTATTTCACGGCATCTTTTTCTAATATCGATGACCTTTTTACCGACGTCAATCCCGGCTTTCTGAATGACGCCAACAATATTTCGTAACGCCGGATCGGCCAGAGGGCCGACCACAAAATCCGGTGCGGACAGGAAGAAAAAGTGGATAAAATGGTCTTCCAGCATAAAGGAGTTGTACTGTAATTGTCTGACAAGTTTGGCAGTCGGTGTAGGAGACACACTGTACAGGTCATCCAGGGCCTTGGTTGCAGCCATGTTGTGCGGTGTCGGGCAGACGCCGCAGATATTGGGGGTGATACGCGGCATCTCTTCAGCAGGACGCCCCAGGCAAAACCGCTCGAAGCCGCGTAGCTCAACCACCTGCCAGTAGGCATCTTCGACATTGCCCTTGTCGTCAACGAAAATATCAATTTTCCCATGTCCTTCCAGTCTGGTGATGGGATTGATGGTTATTTTTTTAGTCATCCGATTTCACCTCGTCTGATTGGAGTTTTTTCTGATTCATGATTGATATTGGTAGCGAAAAGCGGTAGAGGTAACCGATAGTGTCGCGGACCTGGTCGGAAATTTTTTCCAGTCCCGCCTCATCGTCGGCATCAATCATTGATGCCAGACCGGACAGGAACTTAGCGCCCGAATCAGCTACCAGTTCGATATGTCCGAAACAACCCCGGCACGGTATATTAATATTGATGCAGGATTCTCCGCATCCCGAGCGCGTCGCCGGCCCCATGCAGATGATGCCTTGCGATAGGAAACACTTGGTCGGATCGGCCTCTACTTCGTGTATTCTCTTAATCTCGGTTATGGCCACCTTATTCGGCTTGCTGGCATTGCGCGGGCAGGTATCGCACAGGGCCTTGTGAGACGCCAGGCTCGAGCCCTTGGCCGGCAGGGTATTTTCCAGGAAAGCGGTGATCGCCTTTAATACCAGATATGGCGGCGGCGGACAGCCGGGTAGATAATAGTCCACATCAATTACCTGGTCCAGAGAGTGTACGCTTTCAAACATTTCCGGCAGCGTGAGTTCCTTACCGTCCACTCTAGTAGTAGTTTGAGGACAGACACCTTTGGGATTTATCACCGTAGGAGCTTCTTGATACACCCAGCGAAAGATATCCTCTTTGGATCGTAGATTAGCCAGCCCCGGCGTGCCGCCGAAACAGGCACAGGCACCGAAGGCCAGTATCACCTGAGACTTCTGGCGCATAAGTTTAGCCATTTCGGCATGGTCCGAGTTCCGGACATGACCGTTGATTATACCCAGGGCAATCTCGCCGTCAGCCATTTTCTCGATGTGATGGTATTTGAAATCGAGGGCTACCGGCCAAAGCACCAGATCAACGGAATTGACCACACCGAGTATCAGTTCATTTATATCTACGATAGTCTCATCGCAGCCACCGCAACTACCCAGCCATAGAATTGCGACCTTCTTTTTATCCGTCATTTTTCTCCCCTTCTTTGCTGCAGTCATTTCGTCCGGGTTGCCGATTTTTTCTGTGTAGGAGTATCTCCGGAGCGAGGGCCGAGCTTGCGAACGGTATCGGCCATCTCCTTAACAAGCTGGGGCATGGTTTTACCCTCGGGGTCTGCCCCCAGGTGCAGCTTTAGTCTCTCCCGCTCTATACCATATGACTGCAGCACATTATACAGCAGTGTTATTCTTTTCCGGGCTTCGATATTACCATCTTGGTAGTGGCAGTCTCCTTCGGGGCAACCCAGTATCAGTACTCCTTCCGCTCCCTGACGGAAAGCAGTCAGGATATGTACCGGATCAATTTTGCCCGTGCAGATAATGGGAATCCAGTTTTCTAAGCGAGCGGCAATATCCTCTTCGCTTACCAGATAACCCCAGCTAAAGCGGCACGAAAAACAGACAATTTTGGGTTCTTTTTCTTTCATGTCAACTTCCTTTCCCGAATTCTTTACAGAGTGGCCAGTGCCGTCTCTATCCTCTTTTCAGTGTCATCTTCGACCAGCTTCCGGGCATGCGAAGGACAGGCTACTACGCACATGCCGCATGACTTGCAACGGAACATATCGGTGGTAGATACCAGCCTTTCCTCTACTTCTTTCAATTGTGCTGCTTCATAGTTGCAGGCATAAACGCATATGCGGCAACCGCTGCACTTCTCTTCATCCACCTCGACGGCATATAATGATTTCTCAAAGCCAATGGAAACGCAGGCCTTACAGGAAAGACAGGGACCACAGGTAAGACACCTTTTCGCCTCCTCGCGGGCTTCTTTGAGAGTAAAACCCTTCTCGAAAATTTGGAAGTGTAAACGCTTCTCCGGGGGCATCCAGAAGGTCTCTGGTTCCGGTTTGTAGGATTTTCGTAGCGGAAGCCCGAAGGTCTCAAAATCCCGCTTGCGTCCTTCGTGCATATCCAGTCCCCTCAGGAATCTCTCGATCGAATCCGCTGCTATCACGCCTTCTTGCATCGCTTCCACCATAAAGCCGACACGCCGTACGTCACCACCGATGAAAACATAGCCCCGCCTTAAGCTCTGCAGGGTGAACTGGTCAACGGCCAGTTTACCTCTTTCATCGAGAAGGTCCTCCTTTCTTAAGAAGGCTACGTCCGGTCCCTGGCCTACGGTTATTATCAGCACATCACCTTCAAGGTTGATGGCATCGGTACAGTCAAACTGGGGATTGAAGCCATTCTCATCGAAAACGCTGGTACACCGCGGCGAGGTGATGGCTTTAAATCTACCCTGTTCGCCGACGATTTTCTGTACGCCACGTGAGTAGACTATCTTAATGCCTTCCTCCCAGGAGCCCTCAATTTCCTCTTCATCGGCAGGGATGCCGTCTTTACACTCCTTATTCTCACACTCCAGGCAGGCGATGGTGACGTCGCCGCCAAGACGCTTGGCAATACGGGCTACATCGAAGGCAACATTGCCACCGCCGATGACTACAGCCTTCTTACCCTTGAAGTAATCCGGGGGGAGGTTGCCATGGCTCACCTCGTAGAGAAAATTGAGACCATAAATGACACCGGAGAGGTCCTGGCCTTCTACCGGCTTTCCATTGAACGTCAGTACCCTGGCATAGGGCGTGCCTTTGGCCAGAAATATGGCCCGGTAGCCTTCGTTACGCAGTCTTTCAAAGGTCAGCTTGCCTTCACCGACCTTGGCATTAAGCTTGACATCGATATGGGCCACTCTTACCAAATTATCCAGGGTCTGTTGCAGGACGGCTTCCGGCAGACGGTACTGCGGTATCAGCCAGAGGGCACCGCCGAGGCGTTCCGTAGCTTCGAATACAGTTACCCGGTAGCCCTTCTTACTGAGAATGTAGGCGCACATGAGACCGCCGGGGCCGCCGCCGACGACAGCCACATTTTCCTTATCCTTGATAGTATCGAAGTCATCTTTATCCTTGAGGTAGTCGGTATAGGTGTCGGACAGGAAGCGCTTGAGCATCCGCCTCCTTATAGCGCCACCCCTGGTTTTATAGTTGCATTCGAGTTCACACAAGCCGCAGATATAACCGCAGATATTGAAAAAGGGGTTCTTCTCATAGAGATAATTGCCGATCTGTATAATCGGCTCTCTGGCGGCGTCAGGGTCTTCGGGTAGTAGTGATATCAGTACATTGGTGCGCTGGATGTCTTCATTGATGGGGCATTTGAGCTGGCAGGGCGGCAAGAACTGCTTCATTGCCGGTTCAACATGACTGCCCCCGCTACTCTGCGTCTTCCACATGTTTTTATCTCTCCCTCCCTCTTTTTGAAATTTTGTCTTATTGACTTATCGCAAGCAAGTCCAGATTTAAGCATTAAGTATATTAAATAAAAAGACCGATTGTCAAATAACTAAAAAGTCCGATAGGTGCTATCATAAAAGTCATAGATTATATTTAGTCAGACTGGCAAATTAAGAAAACAATAATTTTTATAAACCCAATTGCCATATAATGGTAGTTCATTCGGTCGATGAAAATGATATATAATAGGTGTGATAATGGATAAAACAAGAGCACCGCGTCATACCAAGATAGTATGCACGCTGGGTCCTGCCAATAGTTCTTCTGAAGTCATTGCGAAGATGTTGGGAGCCGGCATGGATATTGCCCGGCTCAATCTGGCTCACGGCACATTCGATGGACATCGCCAGCTTATTTCGGCAGTCCGCCTGGCCAGCCAAAAACTCAAACAAGGTATCGGTATCCTCCTCGATCTCCCCGGGTCGAAACGCCATGCCGGCGATGTTCAAAGCGCCTTTGGCAAGCATCTCGAGTTTGCTCTCTCTCAGGATGCCGATTTTATTGCCCTCTCCTATATTTCCTCAGCGAGAGAGGTGGAGGAGGTCCGAAAACTACTTAATGAAATGAATGCTGATGTATCTCTCATCGCTAAGATAGAGCGGGCAAAAGCTTTACAGGAAAGCGGCCCGATACTCGGGGTCTGCGACGGGATAATGGTAGCCCGGGGTGATCTAGCCCTTGAGATCAGTATTGAGAAAGTGCCAATGGCCAGCAAGCGTCTCATCAAGGAAGCTAATCGCCTGGGTAAACCGGTGATAACAGCTACTGAGATGCTGGAATCAATGGTACGATCGGCTACTCCAACCAGGGCGGAGGCTGCTGATGTAGCCAATGCCGTCCTCGATGGCACCGACGCGCTGATGCTTTCAGAAGAAACGTCTGTTGGAAATTACCCTATCGAAAGCATAGAGATAATGACAAGAATAGCTTTGGAAGCCGAGGCATCGTTGCACTTCGCTCAGATACTACATGAGAGGTGGCAGGATGTTCCTCCCGAGGTAAATGATGCCACGGCTAGAGCGGCATGTCAGGTTGCCGATCAAGTAGGAGCCAGGGCTATCGTAGCCTTTACTGCCGGTGGGACCACAGCTTTGAGGGTATCGAAATATAGACCCTGCCAGCCTATTCTGGCCGTAACCCCGTCCGAACATATCATGAGACGCCTTTCGCTATGCTGGGGAGTTTTTCCTATCAGGAAGCCTGATCCGCAAAATCTTGAGGAGGTTTTTGGTATGGCAGGTGAAGCGGCGCTGGAGACGGAATCAGCTCGAAAAGGCGACCTGATAGTAATTACAGCCGGGCTGCCGCTGACTCTCCCGGGAAGTACCAATCTGCTCAAGGTACATCGTGTCTGAAACCCGACGGTACTGAAGTGAATACTTTATTGGTAACAATCAGTGCGTTACAATAACATTTAGCTACAAATATTCCAGCGGGAGGACAACCTTGAACAAAACGATGGAAAATCTGGGGAGCGCATTTGCCGGAGAGAGCCAGGCAAACCGTAAATATCTCTTCTTTGCGGAGAAGGCAGAAGGAGAGGGACAGAAACGTATAGCACGTCTATTCCGTGCCGCTGCTGACGCGGAGACGGCACACGCTCGCAATCACCTGAAGGTTATGCAGGGGATAAAATCAACTCGAGAGAACCTGCGGGCTGCCATTGACGGGGAAAACCACGAGTTTACTGAAATGTATCCTGCCTTTATTAAACAGGCAAAAGCGGATGACGAAAAGAAGGCGGCTGATAGTTTTGATATGGCCAACAAGGTAGAGAAAATACATCATGATTTATATCAGGATGCTCTTAACCGGCTGGAAAAGGGCGAGTCTATGGAACTGGAGCCTTTCTATGTTTGCCAGTATTGCGGTTATACCGTGGAAGGAGAGGCTCCGGAAAGGTGCCCGATTTGTGGCGCGCCGAAAAAAATGTTTAAGCTGATAGACTAACGTAATGCCGGGAGATATATCTGTGAGCGGCAAATATTATTAGCGTCATTTCGTCAGGTTCTGAGCTACAAATTCCCAGTTTACCAGGTTCCAGAACGCATCGATATACTTGGCTCTCGCATTACGGTAATCAATATAGTAAGCATGCTCCCATACGTCACAGGTCAGCAGAGCTTTCTTTCCTTCTTTAATCGGGTTGCCGGCATTACTCGTAGTTTCGATCGAGAGCCTGTTCTCGGCGTCCTGCACGAGCCAGGCCCATCCGGAACCAAAGAGCGTTGCCGCAGCACTGGTGAAGGCCTCTTTGAATTCATTGAACGTCCCGAATTGCTTATTGATGGCGTTTGCCATCTCTCCACCAGGCTGACCTCCGCCATCAGGAGAAAGGCAGTTCCAGTAAAAAGTATGGTTCCATACCTGCGCAGCGTTGTTGAAGATGCCGCCCGACGATCTACGGATAATATCTTCCAGAGGCAGCTTCTCCATTTCTGTGCCTGTGATAAGCCTGTTTATGTTATCGACATACGCTTTATGGTGTTTTCCGTAATGGTATTCGATGGTCTCTGCAGAGATATGGGGTAAAAGGGCATCCTTCTCATAAGGCAACTCCGGTAGTTGGTGTCCCATGATTTCCTCCTTTACTTCATTACTCTTGGTCGGGTTAGTCCAATATTATATTAGACCGGAAATATAGTCAATTGAACTCCTTTGTTATATTGATTATGCCGGTACTGCCGAACTTGTAAAACTACCGATAATTAGCCATAATTATAGTGGCCAGTGACGGAGTTCGTATCTGATGAGCGACAGGTTATCCAAATTGGTCTTCAGTCATGGATTAAGGAGGTTTTCATGTATTGCATTAATTGCGGAAAGAAACTGCTGGACGACAGCCGGTTCTGTGACGGATGCGGCATGCGCTTACACTCAAATACGGCGCCTGAGGTACCGGTAGATAAACCGGCTACCAAGCCAATCCCACGCAAATCGGAGGCGGAGACATTTTCTGGAAATATCGAATACGTGAAAAAAGACGAGGTCAGGCGGGTATGCGAAGAGCTCGGATTAGCTGACTGGTCGACTCAGAGTACCATTTCGGTTACTGATGAAGATGCCGCCACGATTCTAAGGGTGATTAATCTGAAAGGCATGGATATCCCGGTTGAGGATTTCAGGCTGGGCCTGGAGGTGGAGCTCGAGCATGGTACCAGGTATGAAGATGCTAATGTAACCAACAACCACCCTGTGCTAACCGGCAAGATAGTCCTGGCCCATCTCAAGGAGACGATGGACTATTACCAGCGTCTTGATGTTGCCGAAGTAGAGGGAGACCTGCTGAAGGCAATACTAGATAAGGACTTGAAAAAAACCGAGGTGAAGTACCGCAAGACTGTCGAGGCACAGGACCGGCTCAACAAGGCCGTGTCAGGCCAGCTAAAATCATAGTCGCTTAACAATAAAAGCGTGTTTATTTCCTGCGTCTTCAACATTATGATCAAGAGAACAGGGACTTAACCCAGTTGATGAAGGAATCCCACATACTCTTGAATTTGTCTAACCAGCCGCTGCCGGCCCCGGAACCTGGTTGCTCAGGCTGAGTCCCCTGAGCTGGTACGCACTCCGTACCACTACTATTCCACTCGTAGCCGGGGTCGCAGTAGCATTCGCCCTGAAACTTGAAGGCATGAGATGGGCATTCCAGCTTGGGCACACATCCGGACAGGTCTGCGTTCCATTCGTAGCCATCATTGCAGACATATTGCGAACCTTCAAGGTGTGCATTGGGCGGAGACGAGATTTCCACACAGCCCTGAGCGTTGGCTTTGGCGCTGGTCGGATCGCATTGCTCGTTAGGATAGCAGCCGCACTCCGCACAGTTGCCACAATTTTCACCGCGGTTGGGTTCGCATTCACCTATTACAATCAATGGACCCCGTGTCAACGGATTGAATTCCAGTCTATCCATAAAATCATCTTCAGAGAGATGACTGCTTATAAAGGCCACCCCATCGGTGGGAATGGCAGAAATCTCCATTATCTGTCCGTCATCGAAGTGTTGCCGGACTCTGGCCAGAACCACCCCGGGAAGTTCTTCTGAAACGAATGTCAGAATAGTAGCTATCTTGACCAGTTGATCGCTTATACTGCCCATCTCGGACACCGGCTGGTTGTAAGCTATTATGACCTCGTTGCCGGAAAGGGAAACGCTTAACCCGGTAAGTCCATAACCGGACAAGCGACTCTCCAGACTCTCTTCTCCGGCTAGCACGATGGCGGCGCTGCCGATCATAGTGAATACAGTAACAGCCATCAGTAGAGGCAGGATTATTCTGGTCAGCCTTCGTCGTTTACTGAAGATTCTACTCATAGTATCTCCTACGGCTTATAGGTTTTGGTGAGATAGGCGCTGCCCGGTAACTTGCCCTGGTACCCCCAGAAGGCCCCACCACTCTCTAGTAGATAGTCACGGAGGCTGTAGTTATCAAGGGAATAACAGGCGAAGATAAAAGCATTTTCCAGGTTGGGGTGGTCGGCCTGCCCCCGGGCTATCTTCTCCAGTTTATCTTGAGTATCCACCCATTTGGCGGCATAGGTGTTATACTGGCAGATGTTCAGAAATCCTCCGTCCTGCTTGCTGGCAGCCGTTATGGCCGTCTTTATGGAATAGCCGCCCGCAGTCGCCTCGGCAGCCTCTATCATCGGGGTACCACCCGGTTCCTCACCATGCCCGAAATAGGCGATTGCCTTGGTTGAAGGCCGTGATAGGTACTTGGCGATGTCGTTGATATGACCAACGGTAATGTCCGGCTCTACCTGATAACCCAGCGCCAGGAAAAGCTTCCGTGCATATCTGATGTCGTCTGAGGCCCACCAGCGGTGATATGCACTCAGACCGTCGGAGATAAAGATGTAGGCCATCTTGGGTCCGCACATGGTCTGGGGATCTTGCAATCGGCTGGAGGGATCACAGACTTTGTCCGATGCACACTGACAATCCTCCGGACAGTCGATGCAATCCTCCTCCATCTGTCTTCTCCAGGTCGCCACAGCCGCAGATGGTAACCGTGGTTCTACCCTGGGTATCATCTTTGCTGGCGATAATATCTATTTGAAGCTTACCTTCTGCTATCGTCCGGCCGCTATCATCCTGCCCCCAGGTAAAGCCCCACTGGCTCTCGCCCAGGGCGTTCGTTGTGTTAGAAAGGTTAGTCGTCCTCCCCGAATCCAGTCGCTTTGCCGTGATCTGAAGATCGGCATCGGAAACAGGCTGGTCCTGGGCATCCTTGACCGTTATTGTGCAATAGACAGTATCCCCGATAAGGTAATGGCCTTTGTCGGTGGTCATGGTAACTATCAGTCCTACCTGCCCAACGCTGAAGGTGATGCTTGAACTGGTGCCGGTTTTACCCCCGTGGGAGGCCTTGGCAGTGGCAACATAGGAAAGCTGCCCGACATCAGCGGGTATGGGATACTCCACCCGGTAATTGCCGGAAGCATCAGCCGTTGCGGGTCCTTTCCAGCCGCCAACATCTACGGTGACGCTGGCACCGGCCACGGGACCACTGCCGTCAGATACCTTGCCCTGAATAACCGCCGTCTCACCGGGTAGGTATTCCGTCTTTTCGGTCGTAATAGTAATATTCAATCCAACGGGGCATCCGCTGGCATCCACGGAGGTGCCTGCCGGGGTTCCCGGACACTGGTCCTTATCATCGGTAACTCCATCACTATCCGAGTCTGGGATCTGACCGGATCCTCCGTCTCCTGCTATCAGGCCATTCCTGACAGCACTGGCGTATAAGGCCTCGGCAGCATCATAGGTAGAAATACCCAACGAATTGTGTGGCATTGCTTCAAGCTGGAAACGCCCGGATTGCCAAAGCACCATGGCGACAGGTTCTCCCACGGTGACGGTTGGCTGACCGTGAAATGTAGTCACATTAAATCCCTGGCCGGTTAGATTAGCAGCATCTGCGATGGTTCGGTTCATGGAAGCCTTAGCGGCTGCTTCTGTGGGATAAGCAAAAACCACTATCGGGACGTCATCGAGTAACCATCCGTCGGCAATGTATGGTACCATTAGTCTGTAGGTAGCCCCGGGCACGGCTACCCATGCATCGCCTTGCTTCTCATGCAAAGCGAGTGGGCCGTCTATTTTCGTGCAGTGGCGGACCGGGGTGGCACCCTCAACCGGGTTGGTGTGGTCGATACAATCTCCGATGTCCCAGCCTAACGCAGCACCGGCTTCGGTCAGGGTCTTTTTGATTGTTGCTTCTTGAGAGTCTGGCGGAGCTTCCGCTGCCAGCAGCGTTTCCGCTGGCGTAAGGGGTCCCGAACCCATTATTGTGGCGAGCATCGCAGTAGCAAGTAGGATTATCAGAAGTCTCCACTTAACCCTATTTTTTATCTTCATAACAATCAAACCGCAATTAGAATGTCTGGCAAAAATTAATGGACGCCGTTCACGATTTTAATATTACCTCGCAAAAAAATCAACCTGCACTAACTCAACTGTTGCTAATTTGACATAACCAGTTCAGCAAGCGCTGAAAAGTCAGATTAGGACACTCCGTTCCTAGTCAGGGGCACCGGCATATCATTTGTAAGGAAAGTCTCAGCTATCAGGTGGGAATTTTATCTATTGATTATATAAAAGCGGTAGTGTAGTATGTATACTAAATAGTCTGCGTCGATTGAGTAGGCGCCACTGGTGATCATATTCAGAAAGAGGTGAGATATGTTCTGTCGGCAATGTGGTAAAGAGATAGCTGCCAATAGTAAATTCTGCAATGGATGCGGTGCTCTGGTGACTGCGGATGCTGCTGCTCCTACCGGTGCGAAGGCCAAAGCAGCTGCGCCAGTCGCAAAGGCACCGAAAACAGTCCCGCGGGAGGAAAGGGTAGCCACGGGAAATAAGTCAAGAGATCAGGAAGAAGCTCAGGATGCCCCGGCCAAGACCAAGGGAAATACCCGAGGCCTGCTCTGCTACCTCGGGTTCTGGGTAACCGGTATCATCTTTCTCGTCATAGAAAAGAAGGACAAACTCATCCGCTGGCATGCCATGCAGTCCCTGGTCACTTTTGGTATCCTCAATATTATCTGGGGTATCGCCAACACCGTCAGTTGGGGATGGGTTGGTGGCATGGGATGGGGATTAGGATTGGGCATGTTGGGTCCGGGTATTATTGCCGGGATGGTAGTTTTCATCATTTTCTTTGTCCTGTGGTGGGTCTGGTGGGCTATCCTGATGTACAAAACATATCACAACAAAGTCTACCGGGTGCCGGTATTCGCAGGGCTGGCGGACAAGTGCCTGGCGGCGCTTGATAAAAATAAATAGGTAGATACAGCAGTAATCCTGGTTCACTCTAGAACGAAGGTGTCGTGTTTTGGTGGCCAAAAGTGCTAAGGTGGTAAATAAGGAGGTTTTTTATGTACTGCAGGAAGTGCGGTAGTAAATTGCCTGATAATAGTAAATTCTGTGATACGTGTGGTACGGCTATCAATACCGGACTATCGTCCAGTTCGCCGGTAGCTACGCCTCCGGCCAGGCCGTCGGCTTACCAATCCGAAGGCGATATTGCCAGGGCAGGAGCGGAAGTGGCCAGGGCTGGTGCCGAGGTAGCCAGAGCGAAAGCAGACTTTGTGAATGCGGCGGCTTATGCGGCAGCAAGAGATGTTTCACCCAAATCGAGACTCGCAGCCACATTGCTGGCAGTTTTTCTGGGTGCTTTCGGCGCTCACCGTTTCTATCTGGGTAAGTACGGCAGTGCGGCGGGAATGCTGGTTTTGACTATAATCTACTTCATAATAGCCGGCGTAACCGGTACCGGCATCATGTTTCAGCCTAACCTTGCCATGATGAACCTATGGGCTTTGGGCTTTGCCTTAATTCCCCTCATGATAGTTAGTATCTGGGCCTTTGTCGATTTCATAGTGGTTGTCTCCGGGCATATGAAGGACGGCCAAGGAAGACGGGTCAAGAAGTGGCGATAGCTACGCCACCATCTCTTGAACTCAGCACGAATAACGACTATAGCGAATAAGAGGTGAGAGATGTTCTGTCGGCAGTGTGGTAAGGAATTAGCACCGGACAGCAGCTTCTGTGATGAGTGTGGTACTGCGGTGGCTTCGTACTCGGACGCTACTGGTGCTGTAGATGTCGAAATGTCCGCAGATAGTGTGGAAGTGGAAACAGCGGGTGTTGAGTTGGAATATGAAATGACGCAACCCACAGGCGAAAAAACGATGGGTATAATACCGGTCTTGAAAAAACCGAAGTCCTTTGGGCGTTGGGACACCTACGCCATGGTTATTACCGACCGCCGTAGCATTTTCCCACAAATCACCAGCCAGATGCTCAAGGAGGCCGTTGTTGAAGCCCAGCGCAAGGGGAAGGAGGAAGGAAAAGGGTTTTTCTCACGCTGGGCCGATCAACTAAGGTCTACCTTCAACTATTCTCAGCGCTATTGGAACATCCCGCCGGAAGATATCCTTCGTGAGACCCCGGGGAATTTCGCTATTGACAACGGGGACATCCGGGAGATTAAGGTGAAGCGCAAAGATGATTCCCGTGGCGATGACGTAGCTTCCCAGACTTATACCGAGATTAAGATAGATACTACTATTGGTGAGTTTAAATATAATATCGACGGACATGCCGGTGACGAGGTGAACATACTCAAGAGCCTGTTCGGGGAAAGAGTAAAGGTATCACACTGGTCTATGGGGGGGTTTAGTATCAGTATCTGAACCACGGAAATCTCCTGACACTTAGCTGAACTAGATGACATAATGTAACATGTCGAGTTCAACCGTCAGTGATATGCCCAAGTTCTACCCATCCGCCGTATGCGAAACACGATGACGGTCTATTTGAGTTACTAGGACAGCCTCAAGAAGTTGAGAGAGGGTGTTGGGCTCGATAGGGTTGACTATTCATTACGGTAAGATTCCAGCATCAGGCGCATCTGACTGGCGTTTAGCACTGCCTTGTCCTGCTGACAGTTGTTAAACAGGACATGCAGCTGATGTGTCTTTGTCGCCAGATCTTTAATTCTATCGATCCATTCGGCCAGCTCCTCTTGACTATAGAGATAGTCGAACCGCTGCGCGGCACCGATCCCTTTTTTGTCCCAGGCCTCCCGGTTTCTACCGTGGAATCTGATCAGGGCGATATCAGCCGTAGCTTCAGCAAGCGGTGGCACACTGGAGGAAAACCCCTGCGGCTCATCGACGCATACGAGCGGCAGATTATGCCTCCGCAGGAAGCTCAAAGTATGTTCCATATTAACCTGATCGAACCACGAATTATGGCGGAATTCCACTGCGATGGTATACTGGGGCAGGTTTTGCTGGCAGGAGAGGATATGAGCACATTGTCCTTCCCCGGTGCAAAACCACGGCGGAAACTGAAAGAGGACTACGCCCAGCTTGCCGGCACTGTCTAGAGGGAGCAGGGCCTGACGGAAACGATGCCATATCTCCTGTAACACATCATCCGGGAGGTCATGGTAATAGAGGCTGTTCTTAACCCCTATCCTTGAGGGCAGGGATGCCCGGATATCTCTCGGCAGCGATGATAGTGGTGTGGGGTGCTGGGTAAAGAGCCGGAAGGCCTTGATGTCGAATATGAAGTTGGCCCCGGTTCTTGTTACCCATAGTCCGCTGGTTCCCTCACCGGGCAGGGCATAGTAGGAGCTGTCTACCTCAACGACAGGAAACTGGCTGGCATAGTAGCGCAGTCGTGCCTCCGCAGAGAGTGACGGGTTGGGATAGAAGCGGCCGCATTCTATAAGAGTCGGGTCGGTCCACGAGCAGGTACCAATCAGGATATTGCCCATCTATCGTATTCCTGTCTTTATTGCAACGATTTTAACATCCGGAGTATGGGTTAGCCAAGCCTGCTGAAGACAGGGCTAAATTTACGGCTGGCGACAGCATAGTGTATCATTATAGTAATTGTTAACTACGCTTAGTAATGAGGAGTCTGGATAGAAATGAATAATATCCCCCTGCAGCCCGGTCCTACCTATGGGCCGGTCAGATCACGGAGACTGGGATGGTCTTTAGGCCTGAATATCTCTCCGATAAGCTATAAGCTGTGTTCATTCAACTGTGTCTACTGTCAGTACGGTTGGACCGCAGTCCATACCCTCGATATTGGCGACAGATTTCAGGACCTCCCCAGCACGGATGATTTCGCCAAAGCGTTAGAGAATGCCCTGAGGCAGGACAGGCCCATCGATAACATCACCTTCTCCGGCAATGGTGAAGCCACGCTTCATCCTCAGTTTGCGGAACTGGTCGACATCACCGTGGCGCTGAAGAAAAACTACCGTCCTCTGGCCAGGCTGGGGATACTCTCGAACTCATCCTCTGTTGCCAGTGAAGGAGTACGTTGTGCTCTAGCCAAGCTTGATTTTCGGATCATGAAGCTTGATGCGGGTGATATCGAGACCTTTTCTCGAATCAACAGACCCTGCCGGGGGGTGGACTATAACGCAATATTAGATGGTCTGAAATCAATGGATAACGTCAGCCTGCAGGCGATGTTCGTCGACGGGGAGATCCAAAACGTTAGCAAGCGAGAAATAATTAAATGGATCGAGAGGGTTTCTGAAATACGGCCGATTAATATTCAAATCTACTCTCTACATAGACCCCCGGCGGCATCAGGACTTGTGGAGGTAACGGAGGAAAAGCTGAAAGAGATTGCCGACCGCACCGAAACGGTAACCGGCATTGCGGTTGAGGTGATTGTCGCAGCATCGCCCTACAGCGAACGGGTGCACCAGCCCTGGCGGTGCCAACAGGAGCGTAAAAACTGATTACCGGTTATCCACAGCATCCAAAGTCTGCTTATTGGTTTTTCTCGTAATCTACAGTGGGCTAAAATCCATACAGGATTCTTGTCACTAATTCTGCTTATTATATGGCGGTTATTTTATGAGAACCGGTGACTTTGACTATGACCTACCCCCGGGGCTTATTGCTCAGACTCCGCTTGAGCCGAGAGACCACTCGCAACTCATGGTAGTTGAACGAAGCGCTGCTTCCTTAAGCCATCACAGGTTCTTTGAGATAACGGATTATCTGCATAGCGGCGACGTACTGGTCTTTAACGATAGCCGGGTTATCCCGGCCCGTCTTAGTGCCAGAAAAGCTGATACCGGCGGACGGTTGGAGATTCTGCTCCTCCGTCAGATTGACTCCCGGGTCTGGGAGGCGCTGGTCAGACCGGCGAAGCGCACCAGGGTCGGCAGCAGAATGGAGATAACAGCCAGTAACATACACGTTAAAGAGCAGAAAACTGTTATTGCCGAGGTGATTGAGATAAGAGAGGACGGGATACGGGTAATAAACTTCTCCGATGGGATGATCCCTGATGGGGTTGGGGAAATACCCCTACCACCCTACATTCGCGTTCCCCTGAGCAGTCCGGAGCGCTATCAGACAGTCTATGCCGATGCCGCCGGGAGTGTGGCTGCACCTACTGCGGGGTTACACTTTACTCCCCGGCTGATTGATGGTATAAGAAGCAAGGGGGTGCATTGCCTTTTTACCACCCTGCATGTCGGTCTTGATACCTTCCGGCCGGTACGTGAAGACAACCCGCTTGAGCATAAGATACACCGGGAATACGGAGTATTGGAGCGGAAGACCGCCAGTCAGCTCACTCTGGCCAGAAAAGAAGGCCGCCGCATCATATGTGTGGGCACCACAACAGTGAGATTGATCGAGGCGGCGGCTCAAGCAAGCAAACTGCCTTTAGTACAGCCGTTTCAGGGCTGGGTAGATCTGTTCATCTTACCGGGATACCGGTTCCAGCTGGTCGATGCTCTGATTACCAATTTTCACCTGCCCCGGTCGACACTACTGATGCTGGTAACCGCCTTCGCCGGTAAAGATATTATCAAGTGCGCCTACAAAGAAGCTATAGCCCGGCAGTACCGCTTCTACAGTTTTGGTGATGCGATGCTGATACTGTGAGAAAATAGCCGTTGGTTAGAGTCTGATAAAATGAGAATAGTGCTGCATATATGTTGCGGTGTCTGTGCTCCTGGAGCTTTTGAGAGATTATCCGGGGAAGGGCATCAGGTCCTCGGCTTCTTCTATAATCCCAATATCCACCCTGAAGCGGAGTATCAGAAAAGATTGGCGGCTGCCCGTATGGTAGCCCATAAGCTCGATTTTCCCTTCGAGGCACCTCCTTTTACGCCGCAGGATTGGTCAGCAGCAACCGGCCCTTTGGGAGATGAGCCTGAGGGTGGCCGAAGATGTGAAATCTGCTTCCGGATCAGACTTGAGAAGACATGTCTCTATATGAAAGACTGGGGTTACGACGCCTTTACGACTACTCTTACCATAAGTCCCCATAAGTCTGCCGATGTGATCAATCGGGTGGGGGTGGAGATTGGGGGAGACCGGTTTTTAGTCCGGGATTTTAAGAAGAAGGACGGCTTTAAGCAGACTATTGAGATGGCTAAAAAATGGGGCCTCTACCGGCAGGATTACTGCGGATGTGCCTATAGTATGCAAGGAAAGCGGTAAAACTAATCGAGGTCGGCGGTAACCTCTTTGGCCAGTACCGTATTACTCAATCGCTTGGCCAGATAGATGAACGGAGTATCGATAACCGCAACAAAGAGTTTGATAAGGTAGGTTGAGGCCAGTATCTGAAGCCAGGTACTGCTATCGAAAACACCCCAGAGGGCTATCGTACAGAAGATCGCGCTGTCAATCGCCTGAGAGACCATGGTCGAAGCGTTGTTCCTCAGCCAGAGAAACCTCCCTTTGGTCTTTCTTTTCCAGAAGAGAAAAGCCCAGATATCGTGGTGCTGGGAAACGAGGTAGGCAGTCATGCTGCCGGCGGCAATCCTGGGCATCAGGCTAAAGATGGTCAGCAGTGATCCTTGAGAGAAGTCCGATGTATGGGGAATGAAATGCAGGCCGAACTGCATCCACAGCGTCATCAGCGCCATCCCGATGAAGCCAAGCCACACCCCGCGCCGGGCTGCTTTCTTACCGTACACCTCGGTCAATATGTCGGTAGCAAAGAAGATACCTCCGTAAAGTATATTGCCCAGTGTCGAGACCAGTCCGAATACCTCGACCGTTTTCAAAACCTGAATATTGGCCGTGATCACCGCAGCAACAATGATAGCGTAGAGTCCGTATCGGCCGAAGAAGCGGAAGGCGAGCACTGTAATGCCGAGGTTGGCGAAGACAAAACCGATCCAGAGCAGACTGTTGGAGAGATTCGCGGAGTCCATTTCAATCTTCCTTCGGGCTCTATTTTACACCCTTCCGGTTACGGGCAGCCAACCACTTTTTCTTCTGGGCGAGACGTGTCTTTTCGTCGGTAGGCTCATAACCGGCAATAAAGGTATCCCGAAAACTTTCAAAGTTGTCGCTAGCGATGGCATTCCTTATTTCCTGCATCAACCGATTCATGAAACTAAGGTTATGAATGGTAGCCAGCCGATATGCCAGCATTTCACGGCATTTGAAGAGGTGATGCAGGTAGCCGGCGGAGAAGTTGCGACAGGCATAGCAGTCGCAATCAGGGTCAAGGGGAGCCTCTACCTGTCTATAGGCAGCGTTACGAATATTATACCTGCCCTGCCGGGTAAAGAGGGCCCCTTTTCGTGCTACCTGGGTGGGTAGGGCGCTATCGAAGATATCAATCCCCCTGGCGACAGCCTCGATGATATCTTCCGGAGAACCGATACCCATAAGATATCTCGGCTTGTCGGAAGGGAGCCGGGCAGCTGTTTCCCCGACCATAGCCAGCGTTAGTTCCTTGGGCTCCCCCAGGCTCAAGCCGCCGATGGCGTAACCGGCAAACCCCAGCGCAGTCAGCCGGTTGGACGACCGGTGACGCAGATCGGGATATAGCCCTCCCTGTACGATAGCAAACAGGGTCTGGTCTTTACGGGTCTGTGACCTCTGGCATATTTCAGCCCACCGGTAAGTTCGCTCCGTTGCTTGTTCGACTGCCTCAAATGAATCCGTGGGTGACGGACACTCGTCAAGTACCATTATGATATCCGCCCCCAGCGATTCCTGGAACCGAATTGCTGACTGAGGAGTAATCAGGTGCTGGCTGCCGTCGATGTGGGAGCGGAACAGAACTCCTTTGTCGCTGACGTTACGGAGCCGGGACAGACTGAATATCTGGTAGCCGCCGCTGTCGGTAAGTATCGCCCTCTCCCAGGACATAAAACGGTGCAACCCGCCCATTTTTTCAATAACATCTGTTCCCGGTCTCAGGTAGAGGTGGTAGGTATTGGCCAGCAGCATATTTACCCCCAGCTCTTTCAGCTCTTCGGGAGCTATCGTTTTGACTGTGGCCTGACTGCCTACCGGTGCGAAGACCGGCGTCGGCACCACCCCGTGTGGTGTAATCAACTCACCGGTCCGGGCAGAACTGCCGGGGCTGGTCTTGATGAGGCGAAAGCTATCAGTACTGTTTATTATCTCACCCCCCTGCTAAGCTATCCGGTAAACAAAAGGTTATTACTGAATACAAGAGTGCTCCTCTACCGGAGAAGTTGAGTAGGATATATCTCTCAGTATCGGAGCACCCGGGCTCATTGATATTATTGCGGTATTACGGACGGGAGTATTACTCGCCGAAGTAGGCTTCCCTGATGTATTCTTCCTTACCCAGCTCTTCGGCGGTGCCTGACGCGGTTATTGCACCTCGCTCCAGAATGTGTATCGTCTCGGCATGCTCGATAGTAAAGCTGGCATTCTGCTCGGCAATGAGGATGGTAAACCCTGTTTTCTTCAAGCTTCGTACCGCCTCGGATATATGACCGATAACAATAGGAGCAAGGCCGAGAGTAGGCTCATCCAGTAATATCAGCTTGGGTTCTAGCATAAAGGCCCTTCCCAGCGCGAGCATCTGCCGTTCCCCGCCGCTTAAGGTGTCCGCCTGCTGCCCCTGGCGTTCTTCGAGCCGGGGGAATAGTTCGAAGACATTGTTAAGATTCTGATCGATGTTGCTCCGGTTCAGGTAGGCTCCTACCAGCAGGTTATCCTTAACGCTCATACCGGGGAATATGCTGCCCCTCTCCGGAGCATAACCGACCTTTCGCTTCACTATTTCCCGGGGAGGTAGTTTACGGAGCGACTCACCGTTAAAGATAATCTCACCGCGCCAGTCGGTTATACCGAGAATTGAGTCCAATAGCGTCGTTTTGCCGGCGCCGTTGGAGCCGATGATTCCGACACATTTTCCCTCATCGATGCTGAAAGAAACGTTGCTTATGGCGCAGGCCTTACCATAGTAAACCTCGAGGTCTTTCACTTCCAGAAAAGCCATCTGTGCATCTCCTCTTTACTACCCTTATTGCCATCGTGAAGCCTGGTTCCGGGTATTGTTACATGCCGAAATATGCTTTCTTGACCTTTGTGTCATGGGCAACTTCTTCATAGGTACCTTCGGCAATGAGGTGACCGAACTGAATAACCACCGCCCTGTCTATCACTGCGGCCAGAGCCTTCAGGTCATGGCTGACCACGATAAAGACTAGGCCGGCTTTCTTCTTCTCCATCAGGAGTTCGGTTAGCTCGTTGATCTCGTGAACGGTCAAACCGGCGAATATCTCATCGAGCATGATAAGTTTGGGGTCGGTGGCGATTGCCTTGGCCAGCTCAACCCGGCGCAGGTCACCCAGGGACAGTTCGTGCGGGTATTTCATGAGGCGGTCCTTCAAACCGACACCAATACCAATCTGCTCCACCTCTTCAATATTCTTCTTTTTTCCTCTCAGGCATTTGGTAATGCTATCCGGTACGGTGCTGATACGAAGGTCCTCAATAACAGGCAGGTCGTGATACGGCCGGGGTATCTGATAAGTCCGGGCAATCCCCATTTTCACCCTTTGGTAGGTTTCCAGAGAGCCGATATCCTGCCCTTTGAAAGAGATCTGCCCGGTATCAGGTTTATAGTCTCCCATAATCAGGTTAAAGGTAGTTGTCTTACCGGCGCCGTTGGGTCCCATCAAACCCAGAATCTCGCCATCATCGACGTGGAAGTTGAGGTCGTTTACTGCGACGACACCGCCGAATTTCTTGGTAAGCCCCTTCACCTCAAGCAACCTGGTCATACTGCATACCTCCTCTCCGCTTCACTCTGAACCATGCTGCTATGTCATGAGCTATTCCGTAAAATCCACCGGGTCTGAAATAGACTATCGCCAGCGCCACCAGCGAGTAGGCCATAAACCGCCATGCCCCTTCCAGCAAGGTACGGGTGCTTTCGGTAAAGAAGGTGACGAAGTAGCCGCCGAAGATGGGCCCTATGATAGTACCCATACCACCGACGACCGTGGAAACGATTATATTGAGCAGGAAGACGTAGTCGAAAGCACCCCCAGGTGATATCGAACCCATGTAGTGGGTATAGAATACCCCCCCGATACCGGCGGTGACGGCGCTTAAAATAAAGGCGAACCTCTTAAACCGGTAGGTGCTTAGTCCGCTGCTCTCCACCACGTCTTCGTCCATGCGTATTGCCTTCAGAACATGGCCGACATCAGACCTGGCCACCAGCCACAGCCCGATAGCGATAGCGAACATGATGCCGGTGGAAAGCCAGTAGTTGTTGACTGCCCCGGTGACCACGTAGGGTAGCGAGGTCAATCCGCGGTCACCGCCGGTCATAGCACCGGCGGCAATCATGATTCGGCTCAGTATCATCAGAAAGGCCAGACTGATCAGGCTGAAGTAGGGCCCCCGAATTCGCATACTGGGCAGGAAGAATAACATGCCACCCCCTACTGCCGCGGCTATTCCCAGCGGCATGGTTAGGTAGAGCGGTAGCACGATATGGGGGGGCTGAAATCCACCCTGATGGGATAACATGGCACTAACGTATCCGGCCAGGCCGATCAAAAAGGGATGACCGAAGCTGACATAGCCGGTGTATCCCGACATCATATCCCAGCTTATGGCAAAGATTGCCATGAAGTTGGCCATAATACAAATCCTTAGGAAACTGGGCGGTACGATGAAGGGAAGCACCATCATTACCACTATGGCAATCAACCACCAGCGAAACGACTTGACTGAAGTTATCCAATTAACCACTTTATATCTTCCCTTTGCGTTTACTTACCGAATAAGCCCTTAGGACGTACTACAAGTACGATAATCATGATTATCAGGGCAAATACTCCCCTTAACCTCTCGTCTATGGCCAGTGTGGTCGTAGTCTGCATATAGCCCACGATATGGGCGGCAACCAGGGTGCCTTCAATGCTGCCCAGACCTCCGATGATCACGATGGCGAATGACATCACCATCGGCATATGCCACATGGCAGGAACCAGGTAAGTATAGCTGCCGAAGAATATTCCGGCAATTCCGGCCAGCCCTCCTGCCATCGTCCAGGTCAGCAGGTTGACCCGATCCGGGTTGATACCGGAAACAATCGCCCCTTTCCGGTCCATAGCCAGGGCACGCATCGCTCTGCCCATATGGGTCTTGCGAACGAAAAGGAGGACACCGCTGATGCAAACCCAGCTTACAACCAATGAAGCGATCATATTATTCGATACCGGTTGTCCCATCACCTGGGTTAAGCCTGATACGACTGGCCATACGTTCTTGGTTTCCATCCCCCAGATCAGTACCACAAGGTAATTTATTACCAGGGCTAGAATAAAGGTAGAGACAAATACAATGGTAGGATTGTACAGATAGCGGCGTACCAGACCTACGTAGGTTGCCAGAGAGGCACCGGCACAGACAGCGATGGCAATTAACATCGATATCGGTTCCGGTATTCCCACTATCTGCAGACAGTGGAAATATACATAACCACCTAACATGACGTAGGCGGCATGGGCGAGATTGAGCACTCTGCCCACGCCGTATATCATAGTGAATCCCAGCGAAATCAGCGCATACAAACCGCTCAGGAGAGCACCATTGATTGCTATGGATTGCGCTAGAGCTAACATATAATCTATCCTTATTCTAAATTGATCTTATGTTCTAGAAAACGGGGAGGATGGGAGGTTTTTCCCCTTCCCCCCCGTTTTCAACCAGATTACGGGAAACAGCAGTCTAAGACCGACCGTTGTCTAGCGAGCCCGCTTTGATTCAGGAATCCATTCCGGGAAGTAGAACTCACCGTTCTTCCAGCGGTAGGGGTGAATGACCTTCACCGTCTGATCCGGGTACCACTGCATGACCATGCCGCCGGGGCGCCCGGCCTCACCGGTAGTGTCGAGTACCGAAGAGTGGGTGTAGGGGTGATCCGGTCCGTAGAACTTGTAGTTCTGCCAGAGGACATCATCCGGACCAGCGGGTTCAAAACCGCCTTCCTTATAGAGCTTGAGGTCGGTTTTCTCCATCTCGGCAACCCAATCGTCCAGCGGCTCGAAGCCACCGGCCCGTTCGGCAGCCGCTGCCATCATCATGACCCCCCAGTAGGCGTTAAAGCCGTCGAAGTGCGGGAATATCGGGCGGGTGGTGTATTTAGCGGCGTAGGCATCGAGGAACTTCTGGGTCGTGGGATCCCAATCCATACCCAGACACGGTGGCGGTGATGTGGAATTGAAACCACCGGCCATACCACCCATGTCGTCCCAGAATTCCATGCTGGCAGCAGCGACATTAACACCGGAAATGGGATAGGGGATCTGCAGCTCAACATAAGCGGCACTGGGTGGAATACAGTTTACCGAGGCAATGTGGTAGATGAAATCAGGGTCATAATCTACTACCTTGGCGTAAACCGGGGCGAAATCAAAAGTTTCGATATCGTACATTACCTCGCCGATAACCTCGATACCGGCGCCGGGGGCAATCTCATCGCGGATGTATTCGGCTACCCCACCGCCGTAGGCAGTATCTTCAAAGAACAGCACACAGGTTTCCCAGCCCATGTCGCCATTCGGTCCCAGAACGTCATTGGCGTAGGCAACGTACTCGGCACCCTGATCATAGTCATTCATGTGGTCCATGAAATAACACTTGTACTTGTCATATTCGTCGTGTACCTGCTCGATAGCCCTGATCGCCGAGGCCCATGTCTCCATGATGGGAACCTGGTACTCAGCAAGACGCGGGAACCAGCCCAGGCTGACGTCATCGATACAACCGGAAACCATGAAATCAACACCGATATCCTCGTTGAGGTATTCCAAGGCCTTGATACCTTACGGTAATGCTTTCCGCGGAATCAGCCGAATAAAACTCAATCTGCCGCCCCAGGATGCCACCGTTGGCATTCAGCTCTTCAACGGCTACCTCGGTTCCTCTCAGGGCACTCCGGCCGACGTCGGTGTCGAAAGCGCCGATGTAGCCACATTTCCAGGGCTCTGCTGGTTCTGGAGTTGGTTCAGGGGTCGGTTCAGGTTCAGAAGTCGGTCCTGGTGTTGGAGTCGGTTCTGGAGTTGGAGTCGGTGTCGGGGTAGTACAGCTGGTCATTAAGGGTATACTTAGTGACAGTACTGTCACTAAACCGAAACCAATAATTGTCTTTAGTAACCCACTTTTCTTCACTAAATCTCCTCCTTACCTGGCAAGATCTTGTTCTTGAAACATCGGGTTTATCACTCTGGCCTAGGCGGGGCTCTATACCTATGCTCACCTCCTATATTTTGTATTGTTTCCTATTAACAAAGTGAAGTACAAATGACACCGGAATATATATCGTTATCTATTTCGTTAGTAGTACTTCTTTATGTTCTTTATACTACTACATATATACTACTATATAGCTACTTCGTTATACTATTACACCATTATACTATAACCTGTCAAGTGCTTGAGGTGTGGGATACTAATTTTAATTTGAAGGAATAGGAATAACAGCGGTTATTCCGGTCCCTTTACCGGCCTCCGATTCTACGGAAAAAGTGCCGCTAACCATATTTATCCGATCACGTATACCCAACAGACCCAGTTTACCGGCATTTGCATAGTTTTCCAGCGTTTCATCCGGCGCGAACCCGCATCCGTTATCGTTGATATCCAGGGTAACCTTACGGTGGCCAAAATCAAATCCGATGATAACCTCCGTCGCCCCGGCGTACTTTCTGATGTTACGAAGTGCCTCCTGGCTAACCCGAAAAAGCACCAGTTCAATCTCGGATGGCAGGCGCCGGTGACAGCCCAAGATTTCCAGACGACAATCCAGCTTCTCATCTCTATTTATCTCTTCAACCAGCAACTCCAGTGACGGCATCAGACCCAACGAATCCAGTAGACCGGGACGCAGCTCGGAACAGAAACGTCGTATTCCACCCATCACTTGGTTAACCGCGCTCTGAAGCGACCTTAGCCTTCGGGTATCTTCTGCCGATAACCGGTCATTCCCCGCGATTATCTCCTCGATGTTGGTAATGATAGTGAATAAATCCTGAATTGTCTCATCATGCAGTTCGCAGGCAATTCGCTTTCGCTCCGCTTCCTGTGCCCGGGTAATCTCGGTAATATATGACTGTGCCGTTGACATATTATCAATCCGCCCGAAAAGAATATGAGAGGGCTGGATAGTATTTGCTTGTCCTTAACCGGTTATGCTATTCGCAACCGGGCTCGTTCAAACTGTCCCAGCCCCTCTTCAAGGCATACAGCATCGCTTCCACCCGCGATTGAACTCCCAGCTTCTTGAAAATATTGGCGAGGTGTGTGCCGACCGTCTGCTCACTGATATGAAGTTCCGAGGCGATTTCCTTATTGCTCATCCCTTTGATAACCAGCTTCAGTATCTGTAGCTCGCGACTGCGCAATTCGTTCGAGTCTTGTCCCTTCTTACCCTTGCTGATAGCCATTCTACGCATAATCTCACCCGCTTTGCGGTCGAATACGTTGGTTCCGCCGTAAACCGTACGAATAGCGTTGACCAGCCTGCGGGGGAGCAGGTCACTCTTGAGCAGGTATCCGCTGGCCCCGGCCTCGACACAAGCACGCACGTAGTGGTCATAATCGTAGGCACTGAGTATGATAACCGCCGTGTTGGGACAGGCTGCTTTAATCGCTTTGGTAGCTTCGATGCCATTCATGACCGGCATAGCGACGTCAATCAAGGCTACATCGGGCAGCTTCTTACGGGCAAGCTCAATAGCCCTCTCACCATTCTTGGCCATCGCCACGCATTCAATATCAGCTTCTTTCTCTAAGATGCGGCGCAACCCCTGTTGAGCCAGGAGATGGTCATCCGCTATCAGTACTTTAATCTTTTCCATAACTAATCCCGGGGAAAGCAATAAGCTAGCTAAATATAGCTACTTCCTGCTATTCTGTCAAGCGGTTGCTAATCACCATATTATAGTAATGATATATAACTGATTAGCCTTATTATTTCATAGGTGTATTCATTATACTGGCGTTTTTCCACGGGAAATGTTAACCTTGGGTGTCTGTTATAAATATATTACGGTTGTTATTCACTGCCACCGCAGCACTGCTCCGTTCAAGCGAGCTCCCCGGGTAGCTTTTCCGGCTTTTACGATTACAGAAACTATGGTGTGATGATGTACAGGAGTTATCAAAGATCCCGTCTCAATCCGGTTTGGATCTTAATAGGAATAAACGTACTGCTTTTTATCGTTACCCTGACAACCCCGAGGATTGTTCTATTCCTCGGGTTAATACCGGTTGATTTAGCATCAAGACCGTGGACATTACTGACCTCTCTTTTCCTCCACGGCGGTATAGGACATATTCTGGGTAATATGATTACCCTCTACTTCTTCGGCAGAGCTCTGCGCACACTGGTCGGAGACAAGAGATTTCTCATCGTTTACTTACTGGGTGGGATACTGGGAAGTATTTTCTATGTATTGCTGGCGCCGCCCCTATCCATCTGTATCGGTGCTTCGGGAGCTGTCTTTGCCGTCGGAGGCGTACTGGCTGTAATGAGACCAAAGCTTAGGGTACTCGTTTTTCCCATCCCGGTTCCGGTGCCACTCTGGGCAGCAGTTATCGGCGGTTTTGTGATAATATCCTTTTTCCCGAATGTGGCATGGCAATCCCACCTCGGGGGGCTGGTCTTCGGTCTGGTAGCGGGCTACTTCTTGCGCCGGCAAGAAGGGTTCTATCGTTAATTGCGGGAAAATAAAGCTGATGTAACACTTACTCCAGCAAAGCTTCCCTGCCGCCGATTTCCTGCTTCAGATACCACATCTGGATAGCCTCAACAACCTCGTTGGTGGCATCACAAACCCTGAGCAGCTTGAAGTCGTCCTCAGAGATAAACCCTCTGGCCAGGGCAGAAACCCGCAGCCATTCCAGAAACCCCTTCCAGTAGTCGCTATTAAAGAGTATTACCGGGAACGGCTTTATCTTATGAGTCTGCATCATAGTCAGCACCTCGGTTAACTCGTCAAGCGTGCCCAATCCACCGGGCATGATGACAAAGGCGGTAGCATACTTGACCAGCATCACCTTGCGGGCGAAAAAGTGATTGAATGTGATTGACTTGGTCGTATAGGCATTACAGCGCTGTTCTTCGGGTAGCTCGATATTCAAACCCACTGAGGCCACTCCCGCCTTAAGGGCTCCCTTGTTGGCTGCCTCCATCACACCGGGACCACCACCGGTAATGATAGAGAAACCTATCTGTCCCAGGCAATAGGCTATCTCCTCCGTTTCTGCGTAAAGTTCATCCTCCGGATTGAGCCGGGCCGAACCGTATATCGTTACCGCCGGCTCGATGCCGGCAAGCTTGTCAAAGCCTTCTACCAGTTCCCCGATAATGCGGAACATCCGCCAGCAATCTTCCTTGGCCAGGTCATCTATCTCATATCCGTGTGTCATATTCTCCTCCCGGAAGACAAATAATACCATACTAGAGACAAGTTGTATATCACAACAGCTTCGGTCTGCTCCGGAGTTGCGTCTAAGGTATCTTGTTGCTACAATTATTACATATTTCAAGACACTACCATATTCTTACCAGGCGAAAGAAAGTGGCATCGGGGTTAACTGTGATTAAAGCGAGTGGAACTCTGGCGGAAAAGATATTAAGTGATAAGTCGGGTGGTCAAGCCGGGGCGGGAGATATCGTTATCGCTCAGGTCGACCTGGTTTTTGTGCAGGACACTACCGGTCCCTTGACGGTGCGGCAGTTTCAGGCCGCCGGCTTTAAGCGTCCGGTTTCTTCAATAAAGGCCGCCCTTTTTCTGGACCATGCTGCTCCCAGTCCGAACCGCGAACTTGCTGACGACCACAGTTTCCTGCGTGGATTTGCCCGGCAGACCGGTTGTTTTCTCTTTGATGTTGGCGACGGCGTCTGTCATCAAATAGTTGCGGAGTCTCTTGCCCGTCCCGGTGATTTGATTCTCGGTACCGATTCTCATACGGTGACTGCCGGGGGTCTGGGGGCTTTTGCCTGCGGCATGGGATCTACAGATGGAGCGATTGCTCTTGGCCTGGGTAAAACCTGGCTCCGCGTACCGGAAAGCATCAGCGTGAGACTTTCGGGCAGGTTCCCTGTCGGTGTCTATGCCAAGGACCTGATCATCTATCTGATCGGGCGGATCGGTGCTGATGGTGCCACCTACCGGGCACTGGAGTTCGGCGGCGATACGGTGAGCGTTATGAGCGTTCCAGAGCGCCTTACTGTGTCCAATATGGCGGTGGAGGCCGGAGCCAAGGTGGGGCTTTTCCCGGCCGATGAAATGACGCGGGACTACCTGGCAGCACAGGGGCGTGTTAGCGACTACCGACCTCTGTCGCCTGACCAGTCTGCCATCTATGAGGATACTATTGAGATTAATGTCACTGAGCTTGAGCCGATGGTGTCCAAACCTCACACTGTGGATAACACAGCTCCGGCTGGAGAACTTCGGGGCACCGAGATTCAGCAGGTGGTTATTGGTACCTGCACCAACGGCCGTCTCGATGACCTGGCAGTCGCAGCTAATATTATGCAGGGTAAGCGGCGTTGTTCCCGAACCCGTCTAGTAGTTGCCCCGGCATCACGAGGAGTATTACAGGCAGCAGTGGCAGCGGGATATATCCAGACCCTGCTTGAAGCCGGAGCTGTTATTCTGCCGCCGGGTTGCGGACCATGCCTCGGCCTGCATCAGGGAGTGCTGGGTGCCGGGGAAAACTGCCTAACTACCGCTAATCGTAATTTTAAGGGTAGAATGGGTAACCCGGATGCTTTCATCTATTTAGGTAGTCCGGCTACTGCTGCTGCTACCGCGCTCAGGGGAGAAATTGCCGACCCCAGGGAGTTTCTGTAATTAGAACCTGCGGGCGAGCGTAGAAAGGAGAACCTTAGAATTGATCACGGGCTGTGCTTTTAAATTTGGCTCGGGTATCTCGACCGATCAGATTATACCGGGTCGATTTGCTTACCTGAGGAGTAATCTGCCCGAGCTGGCCAAACATGCCATGGAAGATGCCGACCCTACCTTCGTCAGCAGGGTAAAGGAGGGGGATTTCATCGTTGCCGGTAGTAATTTCGGGCTTGGTTCCAGCCGTGAGCACGCCCCGCTGGTTATAAAGATGGCCGGGGTACGGGCAGTACTGGCCAAATCGGTAGCCCGGATATTCTTCCGAAATGCGATTAACCTGGGACTCCCCGTCTTATTATGCGATACCGACAGCATTAACGAAGGTGATCAATTAGAGATAGACCTTCAAGAGGGTACTATTAGAGATATCACCAATGACAGGCGGCTTACCTTTGCTAAAATTCCCGGGATAATGCTCCAGATCCTTAACGAAGGCGGGCTGCTGCCTTACCTTAGTAAATATGGCGATTTCAGATTGCCGTCGGTTAGGTAACTCTACTGAAAAAAATGAGGAGAGACAGTTTCTGATGGCTTACCGGATTACTCTTATTCCAGGTGACGGCGTAGGACCTGAGATTACCGAGGCTACGGTGAAAGCCCTGGAAGCTACCGGCATCGCCTTTAACTGGGATGTGGTTTGTGTCGGGGCTGCCGCCCAGGATAAACTGGGTACCGTGCTTCCCGAATCGGTGCTGGAGTCGATTAGGGAGAACAGAGTGGCCCTTAAGGGACCAGTTACCACACCAGTCGGTTCCGGTTTTCGCAGCGTCAATGTCGCTCTGCGTAAGAGTCTGGACCTTTATGTCTGTCTGCGTCCATGCAAGTCCTATGCCGGTGCACCGACACGTTATGATAACATCGACATTGTCGTGGTGCGAGAGAATATAGAAGACCTCTACAGCGGCATCGAATTTGAAAAAGGGACCCCTGAGGCAGCCAGGTTGATAGAGCTTATCGCGGAAACTAAATTCGAGCAGGTTAGAGCGGACTCGGGTTTCAGCATCAAGGTGATTTCCGAGATGCGCAGCCGGCGTATTGTTCGCTTTGCCTTCGAATATGCTCGAAGCAATCATCGTAAAAGGGTCACCGCGGTACATAAGGCCAACATCATGAAGTTCTCCGACGGGTTATTTCTCGCTGCGGCCCGGGAGGTCGCCCGAGAGTACCCCGATATTGATTTTGAGGACAGGATCGTGGACAACATGAATATGCAGCTGGTGCAGAAGCCACACGAATTTGACATACTGGTCGCCCCTAATCTTTACGGCGATCTGCTCTCCGACCTCTGTGCCGGACTGGTGGGAGGACTGGGGCTGGCCCCCGGAGCTAACCTGGGTGATGAGATAGCCCTGTTCGAACCGACGCACGGCAGTGCCCCCGGGTATGCCGGGTTAAATAAAGTCAATCCCATGGCCATGATGCTTTCCGGTGTGATGATGCTTCGCTATCTGGGGGAAGTGGAGGCTGCCGGCAGGCTGGAAAGGGCAATAGCCGGAGTGATCGCCGAGGGTAAGAGCGTTACCTATGATTTGAAAAGGCGCCTTCCGGGTACCGCGGTCGGTACCGCACAGGTGGCTGATGCCGTAGTGGAAAAACTCAGATAACGGAAGGATAACTGCCGCTGCCGCTTTTTTCAATTGTGGCCCGGCCTTATGCTATAAAAATGATATGCTTTCTTTAAGGAGTTAATTGTGTTTTTGCCATATTCGATGGCAGGAGAGAGGAACTAATGGGAAAAATCTACCTTATCGATGTGACCAACCGGGACGGCGTACAGACAGCGAAACTGGGGCTGTCCAAGCTGCAGAAGACAATGATAAACCTGTACCTGAATAAGATGGGGGTCTTTCAATCAGAGTTTGGCTTCCCTACTACCCATCACGAGTCGCGTTACCTCCAGGCCAACCTGGAGCTGGTAAAGATGGGAGTACTCAAGCCGATCCGGTTGGAGGGATGGGTCAGGGCTACCGTTCCGGATGTTGAGGCTGCTTTTCGAATGGTTCCCGACATCAAGCACCTTAACCTGTCGCTATCCACATCAAACCAGATGATAGAAGGCAAGTTCCGGGGCAGTAAGAAGAAGTCTGATATCGTCAAGATGATGGTTGAGGCGGTTAGAGCAGCCAGGGGCTGCGGTGCGGAGAGTATCGGAGTAAACGCTGAGGATGCCTCGAGGACGGAGATAGATTTCCTGATTGAATTCGGCCTGGCGGCTAAGGATAACGGGGCAGATAGAATAAGATACTGTGATACTCTCGGCTATGACAATCCTTTTACCATTTATGACACGGTGAGCAAGCTTGCCGAGGCGGTAGGCCTACCGATTGAGCTGCATTGTCATAACGACCTGGGTATGGCGGTAGCCAATTCTATCGCCGGCGCTAAAGGGGTTATCGATGGTGGCCAGGACGCCTATATCAATACTACCGTTAACGGCATCGGCGAAAGGGCGGGTAATGCCGACCTTTTAGCGGTAATACTAGCCGTTACCAAGTCGAAGGGATTTGCCCAGGGTTACTGTCTTGGCAGCCCGGTTAATCTATCTATGTCCTGGAAGCTGGCTAAATTCGCCAGCTATGCCTTTGGCGTTCCCATCCCAATAAATCAGCCCGGCGTCGGGGCTAATGCCTTTGCCCATGCCTCCGGTATCCATGCCGACGGTGTTCTGAAGGACCCCGACAACTACGAGCTGTACAACTTCAAGGAACTGGGCAGGGGCGATCCTGAGGAAGTCGAGACGGGCAGGGAGATATGTACCGGGGAGTACGGCGGGATATCCGGTTTCCGGCACGTCCTGAATGAGATAATGGGAGCATCAGCGGTATCCTTCACCAGTACCGAGGAAGCCCAGGAAATCCTGGAGCTGGTCAGGTATGCCAATGTAGAAGCACAGAAACCCCTCGTTGAAGATGAGTTGAGGTTCATTTACGACTATCCCAAGATTGCCCGGATGCTGCTGACTTTACGGCCGCTGGACTACTGAATTCCAGCCCATTTCGTTGCTTGTTTAGGGATGTCATAACCTCATGCTGCTACCTTAACTGAGGGATCCCAAACAGAATACCCTGCCCCGGTCATATTCGAACCGGAGCAGGGTATCTTCTCTTTACAATCCCCTCTATAACCCGATTAGCCAAAAATTACGCTAGGCAACCACAAGGCTAGTTGAGGGTAGAACAGTAGTACAACCAGGAGACCGGCGTTTATGATCACAAAAGGAATGATGGACTTATAGATATCCACCATAGTTATACCGGAATCTTTGGGGACCAGTCCTTTCATGATAAACAGGGCAAAGCCGAAGGGTGGCGTCATCAGGGCGATCAGGACGGTAACGCAGTAAAGGACGCCGAACCAGACCATATTTGTTCCCATGCCCTGTAATATGGGCAGGAAGAGGGGGGCGGTAACGATAAGCATGGCGAAGTCATCCATCACCATCCCCAGTAATATATAGATACCTATCATCGTAGCCACTATCATGGTCGGGTTCTGGCCTATCGTACCGGAAAGTATGATGTCAAAAGCGGCCGCTGCACCGAGCCCCTGATAGACAGCGCCGAAGAGAATGGCAGCGACGAAGATCCACATAATGACGCTGGTAAGCTGCCAGGTCTGATCCACCACCTGCACCAGATTTTTCCAGGTGAATCTGCGATAAATCAGGGTAACCACTATGGAACCCAGTGCTCCGATTGCGGAGCTTTCCGTTACCGTGGTTACTCCCATCAGGAGCAACCCCATCACCGTGAAAAGCAGGGCCAAAGGAGCAACACCAGCCTTCATGCTGACGAACTTCTCTTTCCAGCCGGCCCGCTCCTCAAGGGGTATGGGGGGGCCGATATGCGGCTGGACGCGGCAGCGGATGCCGATATAAGCAACGTACATGCCAGCTAATATGCAACCGGGTATTGCCCCGGCAATCCATAACTGACCGATGGGCACCCTGGCCAGCATTCCGTAGAGAACGAAGACCAGACTGGGAGGGATGAGATAGCCCAGTCCGCCGCCGGCCTGAATGAGGCCGGTTACTATTGACTTGTCGTATTTTCGCTTGAGCATCGAGGGCAGGGCGATAAGTCCCATGGCCACCTGACCGGATACGCAGGTCCCCTGTACCGCCCCGATCAGAGCACAAATGCCGATGCTTCCCATCCCCAGTCCGCCCTTAACACCTCCGGCCCACTTGTATATCATGTTGTAGAGGTCATCCGCCATCCCCGACTTGGCCAGCATGTAGCCCATGAAGATAAAGGCCGGGAAGGAGAGCATGACATCCCAATATATCATGCCAACGGTGTTAAAGTGCGGCATCATTATGCCGCCGGTGCCCCAGAGGGCCATGGCGGCGACAGTGGCGACAGCACCGACAAGGAGAAAGACCTGACGACCGGTGGTAAGCAGCGCCATCATGCCGGCAAACATCACAATGGTAATCAGCATTACATTCATTTCAGGCGTCCGCCTTTCCGAACCGGTCGTGCTCTTTTTCTGCTATCTCAGCCCGGGTAGGGATGTGTTTACCCCGGATGGTAGCGATGTCCCGGATCAGGTTAGCTACCGCTTGAAACAGCAGGATGATACACCCTGCTGCGATACAGGCCTTAAGGGGCCAGAGGGGAGGACCCCATATACTTTTGGTATGCTGCCCAGTGACAAAAGAGTCGAATGTAGAGGTCAGTGCAGTTACCGCCATCACAGCAATGTAGATAAAGAGGACGAAGGTACATATATCCATGATGGCTTTTTTCCGCGGAGACCACCGGGCATAGAAGGCATCCATTCTGACATGCTCATCCTGAAGCAAGAGGGGCCCTCCGGCCAGAATGAAAGCTGCCGTCATCGTGAACATGGCCAGTTCGTAGGCTTCAATACTGGGGGCATTCATGGCATGCCTTACGAACACCGCATAGGCCAGGATAACTATGATTGCTATCGAAGTCCACCGTAATCCTGTCCACATCTTCCACACGAACGACTCAACAGTCATTACATAAGCAATCAACGGTTTTGGCATTCAAGATCTCCTCAAAGGATTACAACACAACCACACCCCACCCCCGACCCAACTAAGCCCGGGGGTGGGGTCTATCTCAAAAAATCGAGATAATTATTTTGTTAAGGTTAAGCTAACTGGCCAGTATTAATGGCCGTACCATGCTGCTTCTTCCACTTCAGCACGGAAGTCCTTGATTATCTGAACTGCCTGGGCACATAAGGCATCCCTCTGTGCGACGATGTCCAGATAGTCCATACCATGGCCCCGTAATACCTCGATATCTTCCTCGGGAAGGAAACAGATTTCCTGGAAGGAGCCGTCGGTTCGGTACTTGTACTCGCCATGGGCCCTTATCGTTTCGTTCCACACATCAAGGTGCATGACTCCCTCTTTAATGATCTGGCGAATGTCGTCGGGCATGCTGGCCCAAACATCCGGATTAATCAGGTAGGCAACATTACAGACATCAACAAAGGGCGGGTCCCAGAGGTACGGAGCAACCTCATTGTTGCCGAACTGTACGATCTCATCGGCGCCGGACCAGCCGAAACCGTCCATGGCACCGGTCTGGATGGCCAGGTAGACATCTGCGGGAGGAGTAGGCATACAGGCAACACCGACCTGCTCGTAAGGGTAGGCATGCTCGGCCAGCAGCTGTATTCTCTGTCCCTTCATATCCTCAAGAGAGTAGGCCGGTTTTGAGGAACAAATCTCCAGAGGGTCATGCAGCGAGGGGCCGATGTAGACCAAGCCCTGGTCCTCGTAGGATTGGGCGAAGAGGTCCATCAAGCCGCGGTGGTAGATGAGCACCCTGAACTCTATCGCATTCTTGGTGGCGAAGGGGGCACCGCATTCAATGGTCCTCAGCTCGGTGGCCGTACCCATCAGCGGGTACCACTGCAACATATCGATAGTACCGGCCTTGAGGGCGGGAATCTCTTCCTCAGAGGGCATAATCTGACCACCGGCATACCAGTCGAAGGTGACTCGGCCACCGCTCATCGCGGTTATGATATCACAGCACTGCTCGATCGAGTCCCTCTGTACGATGGATGCGCCCTGCGGTGAGATACCTCTCAGGTGCCAGGTCTGTCCTTCGACAGCCGGTTCCGGAGTGGTTGGTTCTGGTGTTGATGTTGGTTCTCCCGGGGTAGGAGTGGGCGTCGGTTCTGGTGTGGTCGGTGTTGGGGTCGTACAGCCGCTTAGCATCGGGATGCTGACTGCCAGCACCGCTACCAGACTAACACCAGCGATTAACTTTAGTAGTCCTTTGCTCTTTTTCAAATAGAATCTCCTTACTGTAATTTCTCTCCAATTCCAGGTTCGGGTTATGGTTTTTTACGATAGGCAACACCCCCTCAATTATCGTTTTCTTACTATACTTACTCTTACTTACTTTACTATTACGTACCCAACAGGTCAAGTTCAAGAGAACCTGCCGTACGAAGAACTGGCTCCTGACTCTCTAAGAAACAGGCAACTATACCGGCTTAATATCCTTGAGGACGCTGTAGATGATATCGAGGCCGTGGTTCAGCTCTTCCTCGGTGATGATAAAGGGCGGTACAATCGGTTGACGGTGCGGGTAGCCGTCACAGTAGGTCAGCATCAGCCCCTGCTTGAGACACTCGGCATTGAGTTTCTCCCTGGCCGCTACGGTCGCCGCAGCATTGTAGGGCTTCCCGGTGGTCTTATTGAGCGAAATCAGGAACGACTGGTAGAGACCCTTCCCCATCGGAGCATCGACAACAGGCAGCTTGGTGAACTCGTTAAGACGCTTGCTGAGCAGAGATCCCAGCTTGGCAACACGGTCCGCCATTCCGTTTTTGTATATCCGCAGGGCTGCCAGCGCCGTCGCCAGCACAACGGCATTACCATCGGAGGTGGTGTAGCTCATCAGCTTCTTCTTGCTGTTGACCATGGCATCAAATATCTTGTTGCTGAAACCAACCGCTCCGAAGGGCAGGATGCCACCGTTAATACCCTTGGCCATGCTGATCATATCGGGGATCACACCATAGTGGTCCACTCCCCAGAACTTGCCGGTACGGCAGAAACCAGTCTGTACCTCATCGGCAATCAGCAGTATGTTGTGCTTGCTGCATATCTCACGAGTGATCGGCCACCACTTGTCACCGGGCCAGACCACACCACCGTTGCCCTGGGCTACCTCGGCCATAACACAGGATATGGTATCGGCTCCCTCCTGCTGAATAACCTGCTCCAGATAGCGGGCATTCTCTTCATCAGTCTTGAAACAGTTCTCAATGCCGGTAACAAAGTTCGGCATCTTGACCACTTCCGGACTGCGACGGGAGAAACAGGATAGCCCGATGTGCGCCCCGGTCATGCTCCGGGAAAGCTGAGAGGAACCATGGTAGGCACGGTCCAGAACGATAATCTTGTACTTGCCCAGCTCACCAACCGACTCCCAGTAGGCCCGGGCTATCTGAATACAAGACTCGGTGGACTCGGTACCGGTGACGGTCAGGTAAACATGATCCATTCCGGCAGGAAGTGCCCCCGCCAGCTCATCACAGTACTCAATGGCCGGTATGTTGCTCGCTACCGGTGCTCCCGAAGAATAGTAGATGAACTCGTTCATCTGCTTGGTGGCAGCCTCAATCAGCTTGGGATGACAGTGGCCCAGGTTGCAGAGATGAACACCACCGGAGGAAAAGTCGAGATATTTGTTGCCATCAATGTCCCACAGATAGCAACCTTCTCCCTTGGTAAAGATGAAGTGGGGAGCTTCCGCCGGCATCCCCAGCGGGTGGAACCAGTGTGCCTGGTCCTTCTTGATTAAATCTTGCTTGGAAACCATTCTTGCCCTCCTTACTTGGTTATTTATTGGTTTTCCATATTATATCCGCTATACCAAGAACCACTATACTCGACGGGTCTACAGAGTTTCAAAAAGAAGAGACATCGAAGGACGTGTCTGCTTAACGAATACAGCTATCAGCTGGGCGAATCATATGAATGTGTTTGCATCAGGACATCTCACGGTAGATAAAATAAATTATCGTTGTGATATTACCAGCATCAAGCGATTTTGTCAATATATATCTTAACAATCTTAAAAAATATTTTCATTTCGTGGTATACTATGGATTATATAAAATGGGAGGATATTTTGCAGGGTAAAGATTTGCTTTCCGTATCCGATCTTAGCAGTGAAGATGTTCATTCACTGATTCATGATGCCATCGATATGAAAAACAGGGGCCGGCTGACTTCACTTAACGGAAAGACACTTGCTCTCGTTTTTGAGAAACCATCCCTAAGAACAAGGGTGAGTTTCGAAATGGCGATGCGGCAATTAGGCGGGGACGCGATCTACCTCTCACCGGCTGAGGTTGGTATGGGCAAACGCGAGTCGGTAGCCGATGTAGCCCGTGTGCTCAGTCGCTATGTAGATGTTATTACCGCCCGTACCTATACCCACCGGACACTCGAGGTTATGGCCAGCTGCGCCGACGTACCTGTAATAAATGCACTATCGGATCTGGAGCACCCCTGCCAGGCTCTGACCGACCTGCTTACCATTTATGAAAAGAAGGGGGCGCTGGGTTGCTTGACGCTGGTCTTCGTCGGTGATGGTAATAACGTATCACAGAGCCTGATGCTGGCTGCTGCGATGGTAGGGATGAACTTCAGGATTGCTTCCCCACCCGGTTACCGGATCAATGAAGATATACTATATCTGGCCCAGGGCTATGCACTCGACAGCGGGGCAGAGGTATTATGTATCGAAGAGCCTCAGCAGGCGGTAAGCGGGGCAGACATTGTTTATACCGATGTCTGGACGAGTATGGGACAGGAGAACGAGGCGGATGAGCGTCGTAAAGCATTTTCAGGATATCAGATAGACGATAAACTGCTCTCGCTGGCTAAGGAGGATGCCATATTCATGCACCCCCTACCGCTACACCGGGACGAGGAGGTATCGGCAAGCATTCCGGATAGCCCACGGTCGGTTATCTTCGACCAGGCCGAGAACAGGATGCATATGCAGAAGGCGCTGCTGGCGATGATGCTGGGGGCTCAGGAGATACCGCTGCCCGGTTGACGTTCAGAGGACAACATAATTATGAATGTACCGAAAAGCATAACTAACTGGATATGGTGCCCTATTATCATCACCGTACTGGCACTGGTTGCTCTCAGGTACGATTGGCCGATATCAGCTATGGCGCCAGTGCTGATTACTATTCTGGTTATCGGGCTGACGCTATCCATCAGCGGGGCCAGAAAGAAGGAGCTGGAGCTTTCCTTACTGAAATTGAGGCAGATAGCGGGCTATTTCAGCCGCCGGTTTATGGGTGAGTCCTCACTTTCCATCTTTGCTATTATCGATAGCCTGTTCAGGGTTGATAACCCCCGGTTATGGGACTGGGCACGGGCATGCGATATGTCACGGAGGATATTTAACACCTGGTGTAAGAGCTTTCAGGATAGGGTAGAAAGCGATGTCCGAAGCGGTCAGCTTGAAACCTATCTGCACACCTATCTCAATGAGCTGTGGCTGATGAATAACCATTATAATGAATTTACCGAGCAGTTTTATGAGATAGCGGAGAAGGTTGTACTGCCCCGCGAGACAACGGAGCAGTACAATCGATTTGTTATGGAATATAATGCCTTTGCACAGGAGTTCCGGGATAATATCAGTCACCTCAAGAAGATTACCCGGACTGAAATTGAGCCTCCCAGTGTTAGGTTCGCCAAAGAGCTGCCCTTAGCGGAGTGATAACGGCTTATCGATTAACATTCACACGTCCCCCTCTCTTATCGTAAGGGAGGGGGAAAATATTAATAGGGAGAGACGAGGTAATTATCTCAAAATGAGTGTTCTGAAGCCTGTAGTCGCTATTGTCGGCAGGCAAAATGTGGGTAAGTCTACCCTCTTCAATCGTCTGGCGGGTAGGCCGATAGCTATTGTAGATGATTTCCCGGGGACAACGCGTGACCGGATACTGGCCAGTGTCTCCTATCCGGGGGGCGAGTTCATTCTGGTGGATACCGGCGGACTGGAACTAAACCCTGATTCTGCTATGGCCAGGGAGGTTAATGAACAGGTCGCAACAGCTATTAAAGAGGCTGATGTTATCGTTATGCTGCTGGATTGCAGGGACGGCGTTATATCTACCGATCTGGAGATAGCGGACAGCCTCCGTAAGACAGGTAACCCGGTAATACTGGCGGCCAATAAGGCGGACAGTACCAAATCCGAGAGCATGGTCGCGGAGTTCTACCAACTCGGTTTGGGTGAACCAACGGCAATTAGCGCCTATCATGGCCGGGGTATAGCCGATTTACTGGATAGGATTATCCGGTTGTTACCGACACCGTCACCGGTTGAGCCTGAGCCGGCAGCACCGGAAGCGATTAAGGTAGCCATTGTCGGCCGGCCCAATGTGGGCAAATCGACACTGCTTAATACCATTCTGGGGAATGAGCGGGCTATCGTGGATGATACTCCCGGTACCACCCGTGACGCTATAGATACCCTGGTTGACTTAGACGGGGTAAGTGTGCTACTTATTGATACAGGTGGTATCAGGCGTCGGGGCCGGATAGAGGGAGGTGTAGAGCGCTACAGCGTAATCCGCGCTCTGCGTGCTATTGACCGTGCCGATATTGCCCTGCTGGTTCTTGACGCCACGGAACTGGTAACAGCTCAGGATATGCATATTGCAGGATATATCCGCCAGGCTTACAAAGGGATTATGCTGCTGGTCAATAAATGGGACAGGATTGAAGGCGGGGGCACCGTTGATTTCAGCCGGTATGTGAAAGGCTGTTTCAAGTTTGTGGATTATGCGCCAGTGCTTCATACTTCAGCCCGGCTGGGATGGGGTGTAGATAAGATAATGCCACAATTGCTTGAGATATATCAGGAGAGGCTGAAGAGATTACCCACCGCTGTCGTTAACAGTATTATCCAGCGGGCAGTCGCCGCCCATAGCTTACCCCGTAAGGGTAATCTCCAGCTAAAGGTTCTCTACGTAACTCAGGCGGAGGTGAATCCGCCGACCTTTGTCTTTTTCGTTAATGACCCTCAGTTGATACATTTCTCTTATCAACGCTATCTTGAAAACAGGTTACGTCAGTCATTCGGCTTCATGGGCACACCGATCCGTTTCGTTTTTAAAGCAAGAGGGGCATAATGGTAATTACCAAATTTATTATCGTAGCGGTAGTCGGTTATCTTCTGGGGGCGATTCCGTTTGGTTTACTGGTGACCAGAAAGATGACCGGCGTTGATGTCAGAAACAGGGGTAGCGGCAAACTGGGAGCAACCAACGTCCTGCGGACCGCCGGTCGTAAGGCAGCAGCCATTGTTTTCTGCCTTGACCTGCTGAAAGGCTCACTAGCAGTAATAATTGCCGGTCTGATATTCGGTCGGGACTATCTGGTGATAGGTAATTTTGCCTGGGGGATGCTGGTCGCCCAGGTCATTGCCGCATTATCAGCTATGGTTGGGCATAGCTGGTCGGTATTCCTTAAATTTCGTGGCGGAGGGCGTGGTGTAGCCACCTTTTTCGGCGGGCTGGTTGTCCTTTTCCCACCGGCAGCACTCATCGGTGGCGAAGTCTTCATTCTTGGGGCCGGACTAACCAGGTTTGTTTCCCTGGCTTCCATTGCTGCTGCGGTTAGTACCTATTGCGTATTTATCCCCCTGACCATCATCAATAAGTTCCCTATCGAGTATCTCATTTATGTATTAGCCGGCACCATAGTCATTATTGCAATGCACCGGGGTAACATAAGCCGCTTGCTGGCAGGTAAGGAACGCAAGCTGGGCGATAAGGCTTAAGATAAAGGAATTGCCTTAGCGGTATCATATAAGAGCATTTCTGTTTGTGAAAATAATCAAGGGGTAGGCATATGTCCCGGATTGCTATTATCGGTACCACCACCTGGGGAAAAACGCTGTGTGTAATTCTGGCTAATAATGGGCTGGAGGTCAATCTATGGGCCCGGACCGAGCAGGAGGCCATTAAGCTCCGGAATGAGGGGCCTAACCCGAACCTGTTTCCCGGTGGCAGCTTTCCCGACCGGGTATTCATTACCAGTATTCTCAGGAAGGCCTTGACTGAAACAGAAGCAGTAATACTAGCCGTACCATCTCAAACAATGAGAGCTAACATCCGGCTGGCCGGAGAATATCTTAGCAGTTCAATGCTGGTGGTGAGTGCTGCTAAGGGGCTGGAGCTGGTCACCAACAAGCGTATGTCGCAGGTAATTGCCGAAGAGATAGCTAATGATTTACGGCCTAATATCTGTGTACTGTCCGGACCAAATCTATCCTGTGAGGTTATCCGCAACCTACCGGCAGCCACCGTAGTAGCTGCCGAAAGCGAGGCCATTGCCGTAAGAGCACGCCGGCTGCTCACCAGCCCCGGTTTTTGTGTTTATACCAACACCGATGTCACCGGTGTCGAACTGGGTGGCGCGCTAAAGAACATCATAGCTCTGGGCGCGGGTATGGTTGACGGATTGGGTTTTGGCGATAATACCCGGGCGGCTTTTATCACCCGGGGGCTTACCGAGATAGCAGCTCTCGGTGTTGCTCTCGGCGCCAATCCGCTTACTTTTTCCGGCTTAGCCGGTCTGGGAGATTTGATAGCAACCTGCACCAGCACACTAAGCCGTAACCACCATGTCGGAGTCGAACTGGCTAAGGGACACTCACTCAACGAGATAACCAGATCAATGACGGCTGTGGCAGAGGGGGTAAATACTACTATCGGAGCCAGGAATCTGGCCCGGCAGCTCGGCTTGGGGATGCCGGTCACAGAAAAGATCTACCAGGTCTTATTTGAAGGTGCTGCTCCCCATCAAGTTGTAGCCGAAGTGGTATCGGTTGAGGCCAGTCATGAGTTAGACGGGCATAACTGGGAGCTCTTTTCTTTTTCCAACCACCGTAACCATGCCTGATGTTTGACCGCTCGCCGGGGATACCAGCCAAAACAATTCTATATGCCGGGGGAGTATCCTTCTTACTGCCTGTCGGGAAGAGGTTAAAACGTCTCCGCCAGTTCTTCGAATAGTTGACGTTGCCTCTTAGTTAATGTATCAGGGGTAACCACTTTCAGCTCGACGAACTGATCACCGCGTCCTCTTCGTTGAAGGTGTGGAATACCTTTGTTTTTAAGCTTAAAAACCTGGCCTGTCTGGCTACCGGCCGGTATCTTAATGGTTACCTTACCCTCAAGGGTAGGCACCTCCACTTCAGCACCCAGAGCCGCATGAGCAAAATTGATCGGCAACTCATACTGCACATCGTTACCATCACGAATAAAGAACTCGTGACGACTCACTGCTAAAGTAACGTAAAGATCACCGGGGCGACCACCCCTCTCCCCGGTCTCACCTTCACCGCTCAAACGTATTTGAGTTTCGTTATCAACCCCAGCCGGGACCTTGACCATGATATTGCGCTGCCGTTTTTCCTTACCCTGCCCCCGGCACTGGGGACAGGGATCGGTAATGATTCTACCCTCACCATGACATTGAGGGCAGGGAGCAATATTGGTAAAGCTTCCGAAGATACTCTGCTGGGTACGCCGAACTTGGCCGCTGCCATTACAATTAGGGCATCTGGCAGGCTGGCTACCTGTCCTGCAACCGGTACCCTGGCACTGAGAGCAGCTCTCAGTGCGCATAATGCTAATATCCTTCTCACAACCAAAGGCAGCTTCTTCGAAAGTGATGGGGATATTGTAGCTCAGATCAGCGCCGCGCTGGGGTCCCTGGCGGGTAGTTGTGGTAGACCCGCTAAAGAATGCATCAAAGATATCCCCGAAACCACTGAAACCAAATCCCTCAAAGCCACGTCCGAAGAACCCCTCGGTAGCACCGTGTCCGAAACGGTTATAGGCGGCGCGTTTCTCCCGGTCCGAGAGAACTTCATAGGCTTCATTTATCTCCTTGAACTTATCACCGGCACCGCTGTCACTATGGTTATGATCAGGGTGATACTTGAAGGCCAGTTTACGAAAAGCCTTTCGTATCTCTTCATCGGTAGCATCCCTGTTAACACCAAGGACTTCATAGTAGTCCCGTTTTGTTGACATATTACGATATAAACCTCTTTCCCCCATCTCCTTAGCAAGAAGATGGGGGAATCATAGATTGATAAATTAGACTACGTTAGACTTCGCGGAATTCCCCTTCTACAGTACCTTCATCTTCACCTTTACCCTGCGGTGCCTCACTGTCGGGCGGGGGCGACTGAGCACCCGTCGGTGGCGGTGGTTGCTGTTGATAGACGGCCGACCCTATCTTCTGCATTACGCTATTTAGTTCCTGTGTCGCCTGACGTATAGCCTCGATATCGGTTCCCTGCAGCGCTGAGCGGACAGCGGCTATTTTGCCTTCTCCCTCTTGATTCAGATCGGAAGGTATCTTATCCTTATGCTCCCGCAACGTTTTTTCGGCAGTATAGGCCAGCGTGTCAGCGCTGTTGCGCGCCTCTATCTCTTCCCGCCGCCGGGTGTCTTCAGCGGCATGTGTTTCTGCATCCCTCTGCATCCGCTCCACGTCTCCCTTAGAAAGCCCGCTGGAGGCGGTAATAGTAATCTTCTGCTCCCGACCGGTGCCCTTATCATGAGCTTTGACATTGAGGATGCCATTAGCATCGATATCAAAGGTAACCTCAATCTGGGGTATGCCCCTTGGCGCCGGGAGAATACCATCAAGAATAAAACGCCCCAGGGTTCTATTGTCGCTCGCCATCGGCCGTTCTCCCTGGAGCACATGAATCTCAACCGTAGACTGGTTGTCAGCCGCCGTAGAGAAAACCTGGCTCTTTGAAGTCGGGATGGTAGTATTACGCGGGATGAGCGGAGTAGCTACAGAACCTAGAGTCTCAATACCAAGGGTAAGCGGAGTGACATCAAGCAGCAACACATCTTTGACCTCACCCTTAAGGACTCCGGCCTGAATAGCGGCACCGATAGCTACTACCTCATCAGGATTAACCCCTTTATGTGGTTCCTTACCAAAAAACTGCTTCACCTTATCATTGACCAGAGGCATTCTGGTCTGCCCGCCGACCATCACAACTTCATCAATCTGGGATACGGTCTTTTCGGCATCCTGAAGGGCCTGACGACAGGGTCCCATAGTCTTATCTACCAGATCCATGACCAGTTGCTCCAGTTTAGCCCTGGTGAGATTAATGCTAAGATGCTTGGGACCACTGGCATCGGCGGTGATGAAGGGAAGGTTTACCTCAGTCTGCTGGAGAGTAGATAGCTCACACTTAGCCTTTTCAGCAGCCTCCTTCAACCGCTGAAGAGCCATTTTATCCTGCTTGAGATCTACCCCCTGATCGCGCTTGAATTCATTACACAACCAGTCGATAATCCTCTGGTCGAAGTCGTCACCACCGAGGTGGGTATCACCATTAGTCGACTTGACATGGAAAGTACCTTCACCCAATTCCAGGATGGATATATCAAAGGTACCGCCTCCAAGGTCGTAAACGGCGATGGTCTCATCTTCCTTCTTATCCATTCCATAGGCCAGAGCAGCCGCAGTTGGCTCATTAATTATCCTGAGCACATCCAGTCCGGCTATCTTACCGGCATCCTTGGTTGCCTGACGCTGGCTGTCGTTGAAATAGGCTGGTACCGTGATTACTGCTTCCGTAACCTTTTCGCCAAGATAGGCTTCCGCATCAACCTTGAGTTTTTGCAGAATCATCGCCGAAATTTCTGCCGGACTATAATCTTTATCACCCATCTTGACATTAGCATCACCGTTGGCTGCTTTAGTTATCTTATACGGCAACAGCTTCTTATCATACTCTACGCTGGGTTCATCGAACCGGCGTCCCATCAATCGCTTGATACTGAAGATCGTGTTTTCCGAATTAGTGATAGCCTGTCGCCTGGCTACCTGTCCTACCAGTCGTTCACCGGACTTACTTACTGCCACTACTGAAGGAGTGGTACGTCCCCCCTCGGAATTAGGGATGACCTTCGGTTCTCCTCCTTCCATTACCGCAACGCAAGAAAAAGTTGTACCTAAGTCAATTCCGATAACCTTTCCCATAGTACTTATTCCTCCTTTTCTTCTCCACCGCCCACAACTACCTTGGATGGGCGAATGAGTCTACCGTTTAGCTTATAGCCTTTTTCTATCTCTTCAACCACTATTCCCTCCTTCCCCTTACCCTGCATTACTGCTTCGTGAAGGTTGGGGTCGAATAATTCGCCGAGCGCCTTGATCTGGCAAAGCCCCTGTGCTTTTAGATTTGATTGGAGTTTACGTTCGATCAGCATAATTCCATCTACCCAGCTATGTTTTACCAGATCATCGGGGGCAGAGGCAATAGCACGCTCAAAATCGTCCAGAATAGGCAAGAGACTGAGTATAATAGCAGTATTACCAAATCTACCAATCTCCTCCTTTTCCTGCTCAACACGACGTTTATAGTTGGTCAGATCTGCCTGAGCCCTCTGCCAGCCAGCCAGATTAGCTGACGATTTATCTCTTTCTTCAGCCAGGGCCTGCTTTAATAACTCTATATCCTCTACTTCAGCAAACTCCGTTGTCATTTCACTGTTCAGGTCTGCTGATTCTTGCTGATCCATTATCAATTACCTCTCTGTTAATTATCATCGGAGTGGAGGGACTCCTCTCCGTATAACTCGTTGGCCAGGCTGCTCAATACCGAAGAAAGATAGCTTATGGTAGAAATAGCACGGGCGTATGGCATCCGGGTGGGCCCGATAATACCGATGGCACCCGTCGCTTCATTTGGTAAACCATACCGGCTGATTACTACACTGTAGTCCTGAATCTCAGCCGCCTTATTTTCCCTGCCGATAATTACCCGTATTCCCTGGTTAGCCAATCCCTCCGGGATAATACTTTTGAGGATGCTTCTCTGGTCAATGAGTTCCATCAAGGACTGCAGCCGCTGGCTGTCGGCGAATTCCGGCTGGTTGATCATCAGATGCAGGCCGTCAAGGTATGGCTCTTCATAGTCTTGCTGGCACTCAGTTTGCATGATCTTCACCAGGCATCCGGTCAGTTGCTTTTCAACAGGGGAAAGCTCTATCTCTTTAGCCTGAATCTGTGCGCAGGTCAGGCCAGAATACTCAGTATTCATTTTCCTGGCAATAGTACTAAGCTCGGACTGAGACATAGCCTGATCGAAAGTTACCAGCTGTTGCTTTATTTTAGCGCCGCGCAAGACCAGGACAACTAGTGCCAGCAACTCCTGGAGAGCAACTATCTCCAGATACTGGAATCGGCAGTTAACCGGCCTGGGGCGTGTGACAATAGCCATATTCTGCACCAGTTGAGCGATAAGTTTAGCGGTTAGCTTCAGCCACTCCTCCAGTTCCCCTTCCACCTGGTGGAAGAGATGACTTATCATTCGCTGTTCGGTTAAAGGAAGCTCAATATCACCCAGTGATTCCACATAGTAGCGGTAGCCCTTGTCGGAAGGAATGCTTCCTGCCGAATGGTGTTGACGCTTGATGTAGCCTTCCTGTTCCAGATTTGCCATTTCATTACGAATGGTAGCCGGACTCACCTTCAACTCGTGATCGCTGACAATACTTTGTGAAGCCACCGGTATTGCCCTCATGATATACTGACCTACTATAGACTTGAGAATCGTCTCTGTTCTTATTGATAACATTGGTATTCTTCCACTTCGATTAGCAGTCTAGACTCGAGATTGCTAATTACTGCTAAATTTACCATTTTCAGCACTTCTTTGTCAAGGGAAAATCGTAGCAAAATACAGGATAGCCGTTTCCTTAAATGCCGGAATAATGCCCCGGCTTATAGTGCATAGTTGACAGGCAATGAGCAAGATAAGTATAATTACTTCAACTTACTGTAGGAGTCGAAGTGCCAAAAAGGACTTATCAGCCAAAGAAAATCCCGAGGAAGCGTGAGCATGGTTTTCTGGCGAGAATGAGCACGCGGGGGGGGCGAGCTGTTTTAAAAACAAGACGCCTTAAGGGTCGTAAGAGATTGACTGTAGTATGATACTACATGTATCGCCTCTCAAGATGCCTTTAGTTCCTCTTCTTGTAACACATCCTCATTATTGCTCTTAACTTAAAAAATATTGCCTTTGGGGTAATAGCGCTATCCGGGAAACCTGAGCTTACAATAACTTCCCTAAAAGCGCAGATTAAAGAATGGTTTTTAGAGGACAGGGGTTCGGCATTATCTTGTGAATAGCCTCTTTCCTGGCAAATTGAGGAGCGGGGATATGAGGGGTGAAGGATGGCTTAGAAAGTCAGCGCAGTTTGCTGCGGTTTACGGGGAGGGGAGGTCTTGGGCGAACAAGCTATTGGTGCTAAAGGTTATACCTAACGGACTTACTTTATCACGTTATGGCTTTTCGATCAGTCGAAGGGTAGGTAAAGCAGTAACCAGGAACCGGGTAAAACGCCTGCTACGTGAAATATCACGCGCAGAGTCAATTGAAACAGGGTGGGATGTTGTTATCATCGTTCGGTCAGCAAATGTCGCCATCGATTATAATAGCCTCAGCAAAGCAACAAGAGGTTTACTATTGAGAGCCGGTCTACTAAGGACGGCTAAAGAGAAAATTACGTCAACAAGATATGTTGCCGGGGATGAAGATAAAGAAGCAGGCTAGTACGTAGCCACCCTGATCTAGAGGAGCATGAAGAAGTTAGCTTTAGCGTTGATCAGATTTTACCAGGAATACATCTCGCCGGCCCGGGCCCCGTCCTGCCGCTATTACCCGACCTGCTCTCAATATACCTACGAAGCTATTGAGAGGTTCGGGGTTTTCAAAGGGATCTGGCTGGGAGCAAAGAGAATAGCCCGATGTCATCCTCTATACCCGGGTGGTTATGATCCAGTGCCCAATAAATGATATTTTCGTGGGGTGTGAGTAGATAAGTGCAGATTAAAGATAAGGTACTACCGGGCAAGCTATTACTCCTGCTCGCAGTGATACTGGTTCTCGGTGGCCTACTACTTTCCGGCTGCACTGTAAAGTCAAAGCCGATAGGCTGGTCAGGGGTGACAGTAACAGATGACGCTCTTTTTGTCGCTTCTCTCGAAGGAGAACTGGTCGGCCTGAATAAATCGGATGGTAACCGCTTATGGCCAGATTGCTCTCTGGAGACATCGAAAGGGACAACGGCTTTCTACGGTATCCCGGCAGCGGAAGGGGATCTGGTCTATATCGGCGGCTATGACGGCAGGGTCTACACCGTCAGTTCTACCACGGGATATCGGGGGTGGGTATATCCTCCTGATGAGAATCTTGAGCCTATAATCGGCGGCCTGCTTTTATCCGGGGGGAAGGTCTATTTTGGCTGTAATGACGGTAAGGTCTATGCCATCAATACAGCTGAACTCCGTAAGGAGTGGGAATTCTCGACCGGAGATAAGATCTGGTCAATCCCGGTGATCAGCGGGGAGACAATATACATCAGCTCTTTTGACAAAAAGGTCTACGCTCTGAATGCTGCCGACGGCACTGAAAAGTGGCACTTTGAAGCTGATGGTGCCATTGCCTCGACGCCCCTTGTCTATAACAATACGGTATATTTCGGCTCCTTTGACAGGCATATTTATGCCGTTGATGCTGCTGACGGCAGCCTGAGATGGCGTTCTGAAATTGAAGCCGGCAAATGGTTCTGGGCACAACCGGCGGCCTATGATAATGTCATCTATGCACCGAATCTTGACGGTAAGGTCTATGTACTAAATGCCGAAAACGGCTACGAATTAGCTGCCCCCATCGAGTTGGACAGCCCGATAACCTCATCGCCGGTAGTGGTTGGCGATAAGATTATTATTGCTTCTCAGGAGGGCAGGGTGTTTTCCCTGGATGCCGGCAGCAATCGGGTCCCCACCTCAATATTTCAGGTAAAGAACGACGATGAAGGGATATTCGCTCCCCTGGTTGCCAGTGAGGGAGTCATCTATATTCATGCTCAGACCTCGAAGAATGATACTCTTTATGCGGTTGATGTCGAGACGGGGAGAGAGATATGGGTACCCGTCTCTCTAAGTTAGGTAAGTGAGGTAGCTTTAGTTAATGGAATGGTGGTATGCAGGTCCAGTAGCATTGATGCTAAACTCGCTGGTCGCGTTGTCCAGCTACCTGTTTGGCAGCCTGGGACTGACTATCATTATTTTGACCATTATTATTCGCTTCGCTATGTATCCCCTTACCGTAAAGCAACTTCGTTCTACTAAGGCAATGCAGGATCTTCAGCCTAAGATCGCCGAGCTGCAGAAAAAGTATGCCAGGGATAAGCAGCGGTTGGCTGAAGAACAGATGAAGCTATATCGGGAGTCGGGTATAAGCCCGGCTGGCTGCGGGATACCCATGCTAATCCAGATGCCTATCTGGATAGCCCTCTACCAGTCGATTATCCGGCTTTTAGCCGTAACTCCCGAGGACCTACTAACCCTATCCAAATCCCTTTGGTCATGGCCAGTAGTCTATACGATGGTTCCTTTAGACAACAGCTTTCTCTGGTTCAGTCTGCAAAATCCCGACACACCTCTGGCCGTTCTGGTTGGCGTTACCATGTGGCTCCAACAAAAGATGGTAACACCTGACACCACCGACCCGCAGCAACGCTCGCAGAGTCAGTTGATGCTGTGGATGATGCCGCTGATGTTTGGTTTTCTGGCAATGAGCTTCCCCAGCGGTCTGGCTCTCTACTGGGTGGCATCTAATGTCATTACAATCATAATGCAATATTTTATTACCGGCGGATGGGGAGGTCTGTCCCGCTCTAAAGACGGTAAGACAACGATCAAAACCAGTGTCGGCAAGGGTGGTGGTGATCTTAAGAAACGTATCGCCCAGGCGGAGCAGTCAGCCAGTATTACGGCTATGGAGGCTGACATTGTGATACCAGCCAGTACTCCCGAAGAGAAAACAGGTGACGAATCATCTCCGGATAAGCTCCGTGGCATAAGCTACCCGGGAGGCGCGAAAACGATCCGGCATCAGTCGAAACGAAGCAAAGGCCATCGTTCCAGGGGGAGGTAAAACGGGCTTAGTGTGCAGGGAAAGCAAACTAGATTAGGGGGGAGTCATCAGTGTCTATCAGCGGAGAAGAGACCAATATTACTGAAGTAGCCAGAAGTGTCCTGGAAGCACTGATAGAAAAGATTGGCTTGGATGCTTCAGTGGTACTGCAGTCTAATGAAGATGTTGGTGAAGAAGATTCCCCCGCTCCGGTTGTCTTTGATATTGAAGGCGATGACCTGGGGATTTTAATCGGGCGGCGGGGACAAACCCTGGCCTGCCTGCAATTTATCCTCAGGCTTATCGTAGGCCATCAAACGAAAACCTGGCTGCCCATCGTTATTGACGTCGAGGGTTACAAGCAAGGCCGCTTTGAAAAGTTGCAGGCTTTGGCATGTCGTTTGGCCCAGCAGGTCAAGGACAGGAGAAAGCCATTTACCCTGGAGCCGATGCCAGCATATGAGCGACGTGTTATCCATCTAGCCCTGGCTGACCACCCTGATGTTACCACTGAAAGCATCGGCCTGGGTGAGGCTCGTAAGGTCGTTATTCGCCCGAAGCTGTAAAAGTTCTTCCGGGATTATACTGTTAGTGTGGTAGTTATCCGGTCGGACAGGTCAGTAGTTACCGCATCGTCTCAGTTCCGTCCGGGAGGACGGGATTTTTATATCGAACACTATTTTGCTAGAAAGGTCTGTTTATGTTCCGCGCCGTAGCCAGCCGGGTTTCTTTCCCGGAGATGGAGAAATCTATATTAACCTGGTGGCAACAAAACTGCATCTTTAAGCGAAGCGTTGATAACCGGAAAGGGGAAAGTCGCTTCGTCTTCTATGAAGGCCCGCCCACCGCCAACGGCAGTCCCGGGATACACCACGTGCTGGCCCGTGTTTTTAAGGACATTATCCCTCGCTACAAGACAATGAAAGGCTATTATGCCCCCCGTATCGCCGGGTGGGATACCCACGGACTGCCGGTAGAGCTGGAAGTGGAAAGGAAGCTGAGTTTCTCCAACAAAGCCCAGATTGAGGAATACGGCATCGACCGTTTTAATTCCCTCTGCCGTAAGAGTGTTCTGGGATATCTCAAGGAATGGAACACGATGACCGAGCGTATCGGTTTTTGGGTTGATCTAGAGCACCCCTATATCACCATGGACAATAACTATATTGAGACTGTCTGGTGGGCGATCAAGCAGATGTGGGACAAGGGACTAGTATATCAGGGCCATCGGGTTACCCCGCACTGCCCGCGCTGTGGTACGTCCTTAAGCTCTCACGAAGTTGCCCAGGGCTATCAGGATGATACTGAGGACCCGTCGGTTTACATAAAGTTTGAAATTGCAAAGTCGCTATATAAAAAGCCGGGATTCCTCGAGGAACTACGCGATGGTTATGGCAACAGGGCAGCAGATTTTGCCAGGTGGCTTATTGACCTGGTGGGAAGCAAACCGGTTTACTTGCTAGCCTGGACAACCACACCGTGGACACTACCGGGTAATACGGCTCTGGCAGTGTCCGCCGACGCTGAATATTCCATTGTAGAACTTGATAATGAATACCTTATTCTATCTTCTGCCCGGATGGGGCAGGTCGGGTTAGATAATATGTCCGCTATTGCCAAGGTGAAGGGTATCGATTTGGTCGATTTGAGGTACGAGCCTCTATTTAACCCGCATGATTATGGAATAACTGTCCAGACAATGACACAACTGGATAAGAAGGGAAGGCCTTCGGCAGACATCATATGGAAGCGGGGAGGGACTCTAAACTACCCGGTGATTACTACCGGGTTCGTTACCATGGAGGACGGTACCGGCATCGTTCACATTGCTCCCGCCTATGGTGAGACCGACTACCAGGCAGGGCTGGATAATGTCCTTGATTTCGTCCACCCGGTTAACCTGGAGGGTAAGATTACCGGTAGTTACCCATTCTCAGACAGGTTTGTCAAGGAGGCTGATCCTCTTATTCTGGATGACCTCAAGACAAAGGGGCTGCTATTCCGCAGCGAGACAATTCACCATACCTATCCCTTCTGCTGGCGTTGTGAAACACCTCTGCTCTATTATGCCAAGCAGACCTGGTATATCCGGACCACTGCGGTAAAAGAGGAGCTTATTAAGGGGAACCAGGAGATAAACTGGTACCCCGAGCATATCAAGTACGGTCGTTTCGGTGACTGGCTTAAGAACAATATTGACTGGGCTTTTTCCCGTGAGCGCTACTGGGGTACGCCGCTGCCGGTGTGGCGCTGCGAGTCCTGTGGCAACTGTGAGTGTATCGGTGGCATCAACGAGCTGAAGAATAAACCCGGTGCGAGTGGATTTAAGGAACCCCTGGACATGCACCGTCCCTTTGTTGATGAAATAACATTCCGCTGCTGCCAGTGTGGAGCACAGATGAAGCGGGAACTCGAAGTAATTGATTGCTGGTTTGATTCCGGCGCAATGCCTATTGCTCAATGGCACTACCCGTTTGAAAACGGAAGTCTAATAAAGGACGGCCGCTTCCCGGCCGATTACATCTGTGAAGCAGTCGATCAGACACGGGGCTGGTTTTACAGTCTGCATGCTATCTCTACACTATTGTTTGGTCAGCCCAGTTTCAGGAATGTCATTTGTCTGGGACATATCCTGGACGATAAGGGTGAAAAGATGAGTAAGGCGAAAGGAAATGTGGTCGAACCCATGGCGATGATAGATAGATATGGTGCCGATGCGCTACGCTGGTACTGCCTTACGGCTTCACCACCGGGCAACGTGCGCCGCTTCTCAGAAAAGCTGGTCTCCGAGATAAGCCGCCGCTTCCTGCTCACACTGTGGAATGTATATTCTTTCTTTGTAACCTACGCCAATATCGACCATTTCACTCCCGGAACGGGAGGAATGTCGGAACCATCGGGAATCGATAAGTGGGTTATCTCCGAGCTTAATCAACTAATCATTGATGTTGATCAGGCACTGGAAGCTTACAACCCTACCGAGGCAGGTCGTAAGATAGAAGACTTTGTGGACGTTCTCTCTAACTGGTATGTACGCCGCAGCCGCCGGCGGTTCTGGAAGAGTGAGGATGATGCCGATAAGCTCGCGGCATACCAAACCCTTTATCAGTGTTTGGCTACACTCTCCAAGCTGCTGGCCCCGTTTACACCCTTCCTGGCCGAGGAACTGTACCGGAACCTGGTCGGCACGGTATTTCCCCAGGCTCCCTCAAGCGTCCATCTGGCCGACTTTCCTTTGTCTGATGTGACCTTGATCGATAACCAGTTGTCCAGCGATACCCGCCTGGCGATGAAGATATCAAGCCTGGGGCGGGCAGCCCGCAGCAAAGCGGGTATAAAGGTCCGCCAGCCGCTGGCAATCAATTACGTTGGCTTGGCTTCAACATCAGAGCGTCAGGAACTGGAGAGAGTTAAGCCCGAGGTACTGGAAGAGCTTAACATAAAAGAACTCCAGGTTATTGATAATATGACCGCTCTGGGGAAAAAAGGCTACGTTATCAGTGCGGAGGGTGACTATTCGATTGCTGTCCCCACTGAAATTTCAGCGGAACTTCTTGCCGAGGGGATGGCACGTGAGATAGTACACCGACTACAGACGATGCGCCGCTCCGCCGGATTTGATATTACCGACCATATTACAACCTATTATCAGGGTGGGGTTTATGTCCGGCAAGTAATGAGTGGCTTTGCCGGCTACATCAAGCAGGAAACACTATCCCAAGAGCTCATCGAAAGCGCCCCCTCGGAAGACGCCTTTACCGAGAGCTACAGACTGGGGGGACACGATATGGTACTGGGAGTGAGCCGGCTGGACTAGTATGGTGGCGGGCTTTCCACCAGAGTAGCATAGGCGGTATATTCAGTAGTACCACGCCAGTAGACTATCTTGACCTCCTGTCCGACCTGGCGGGAGTGTATACCCTCGATTAAGTCCCGGCCATTGGCTATTTCCTCATCATCCAGACCCACGATGACATCTCCCTCTTTAAGACCGACTTTATCCGCCGGGCTATCCGGAGAAACAAAGGTTACCATAGCCCCTTTATCTACGGATAGATTGTTAAAGAAAGCCACTACCGGGTTCACGTCGGAAAGCCGGACTCCCAGGTAGGTACGGAGCACGTAACCCCTCACAATCAGCTGATCGATGACATCTTTAGCAGTATTGATGCTGATAGCATAGCCGAAGCCCTCGACACCAACCTGGGCAATTTTGACACTGGTGATGCCGATCACCTCCCCCGCCATATTAACCAGCGGTCCGCCACTGTTACCGGGGTTAATGGCAGCATCGGTACGGATAAGGTCATCTAGCGTCTGCCCTGCTGATACCGGCAGGGTAACCTCGAGTTGGCTGATCCAGCCTCCGGTCATACTTATCCCCTCCCCCAAGGCATTACCGATTACTGCCACCGGCTCTCCCAGCTGCAGCTTCGAAGAATCTCCGATGTCGGCTGCGGGCAGGTCCTGGACATCAATAGTGACCACGGCCAGGTCGGTAAGCGGATCGGTACGTACCTCTTGAGCCGGGAACGTCCTGCCGTCATCCAGAAGTATGGCAATATCCCTGGCACCGCTAACCACATGATTATTGGTCACGATAATCCCATCCTCCTCGATAATCCAGCCTGAGCCGGCACCCGCCTCTGTCTGTATCGATACTACCGAGGGCTTGACCTTAGCCACAACATCAACAAAATCGGGAAGAGGCGGCTCGCCCTCATCACAGGGCGGTGGCTGCCAGGCGGGGTCGATAGGAGTAGCCGCCGGCTGTGTGGGAATAGAAACTGCCGGGGGTTCTTCCACCTCAGGTTCTTGCGTCAGCCAGTCACCGGCTATATCTATCCAATTACAGCCGCTGCTCAGCATAACAAAGGAGGAGAGAAGAAATACAACTAGTGCGTATTTCAGCTTTATCATTTCCACTAGGTAACATTGTAGCACGCGCAAATGTTGAAAGCAATTACGAGTAATTTACTCATATAACCTGTACCGACCCCGATTTATCATTGCGGACCGGAGTTATGACGATAGAAGTGCTATTGCCGGGCGCTTAAATAAATACAGATTGCCCCGCAGATAGCTACGTTCAGCGATTCTGCCTTACTCTGTGTAATGGCAATTCTGACTTTGTAGTCTGCCATATCCATCAATACCGGCGAGGGACCGACAGCTTCATTGCCCAACGCCAGTAAAAGACTATCCTTACCGTGCAGAACTGAGGGCCTATCGGTGCCTTCAAGTGCCGCAACGATCAGTGAGTAGCCACTTTCCTTTAGTCTCTTCACCAGCTCCAGATAATGGGGAGTTCGTCTTATCCATAGCGATAGAATACTACCGGCTGTCGACTGGACACACTTTGGCGATAGGGGATCGGCACACTTTTCACTGAGTACAACCCCGGCATAATCAAAGGCGGCAGCGCTGCGGATAAGAGTACCCACATTACCGGGGTCCTGGATATCTTCCAGCAAAAGAACCCTACCGCCGCTGCCTTTGGGCAGCAGGTCGGAATAGATACCCATGGGGATACGGACAACGGCAATAGGCCCCTGGGGTGTTTTAGTAAGACAGATCCTGCGGAACTGGCCCTCAGTAACCTCGCGCCGGGGATAATTAGAATACACAGGAGCCAGTTCCTCCTTGGTTATAATCTCGGTTATCTCATCCGGACAGCTCTCGATAATCTGCCTGATTGCCCTGTCTCCCTCAATAAGAAAGACCCCGGCTTCCTGCCGCCCCTTGGTGGTGGCAAGCATCTTATACCATTTGATTGGCTTTAACGGGACATTTTTATTAACTGGTGTTTGCGGCATACGCTCCTACCATCCATTTTCCGAACAGGCGAGGTGTATCGGTACTACGGTGTATCGGTACTACTATTATCATAACCAAACGCAGATAATAGAAACTTTAATCCGACCGATAGGTTCTGTCAATAGCCCCTTAAAGAACTGTCTGATAAGCTATTCGCCTCTAAAACGGAGAGTGGTTAACATAATGTTTGCCCCGGTACAGGCAAACGCTCCGGTAATAAATGCCCCTGACACTCTGTGTCAGGGGCATTTCTCCAGAAACAACGCTATCCAGAGTCAATTTATGGCCCGGTCTCGCTTCACACCTCAGGCAGTTCGGCCAATGACTCTTTAAGTTTATCTTCGGGAAACGCGTAATCCTCAAGTTTACCGGATAGATAAGCCTCATAAGCGCCTAGATCAACATGCCCGTGCCCGCTATGGGCGAGAAGGATAGTCTTCGCTTCGCCAGACTCCCGACACTTAAGGGCTTCATCAATTACTACTTTGATGGCGTGCATCGGTTCCGGGGCACTAAGAATGCCTTCAGTACGGGCAAAGGTTATCCCTGCTTCGAAGGTAGCCAGCTGGTGCTCGGCCCTGGCTTCCACAAGTCCCAGCTTATGAAGATGACATATAATAGGCGCCATACCGTGGTAGCGCAGTCCTCCGGCATGAACCGGTGGCGGGATAAAACCATGACCCAGGGTATACATCTTAAGCAAAGGGGTCAACCCCGCTACATCACCGAAATCATAGGCATATGGTCCCCTGGTCAGAGTAGGACAGCTTGCCGGTTCAACACCGATGATTTGCAGGTCAGGCTTGGCTCCGCTGAGCTTATCCCTCATCCAGGGTATGAATTGCCCGGCGAAATTTGAGCCGCCTCCCATACAGCCCACGATAATATCAGGATAGGCATTAGCCATCTCCATTTGCAGTCTAGTCTCCTCCCCAATGATGGTCTGATGCAGCAGAACATGGTTGAGCACGCTGCCCAGTGAATAATGGGTATCATCACGGAGGGCAGCATCCTCGACTGCTTCACTGATGGCCAACCCCAGGCTACCGGGACAGTCGGGGTCCTTCGCCAGCATATCCCGTCCTGCCTTGGTATCAGGGCTGGGACTGGGGACACAATGGGCACCCCAGGCCTCCATCATAACGCGGCGGTAGGGCTTCTGGTTATAGCTGATCCTGACCATATATACCTTGAGTTCAATATCAAAGAACCTGCAGCCCATTGCCAGGGCACTGCCCCACTGCCCGGCTCCGGTTTCGGTCGCTATCCGTCTGGTACCTTCCACCTTATTGTAATACGCCTGTGCGACTGCGGTGTTAAGTTTGTGACTACCCGCTTGACTGGTTCCCTCATACTTGTAGAAAATCTTAGCCGGCGTGTCCAAGTGCTTCTCCAACCGGTGTGCCCGATACAGAATAGTCGGCCTCCAGGTACGGTAAATTACCTGTACTTCTTCCGGAATCTCGATGTAGCGCTCAGGGCTGAATTCCTGCATGATAAGACCCATTGGAAACAGAGGTGCTAAATCGTCGGGGGTTACCGGCTGCTTGGTTCCCGGGTGCAAGACCGGCGGCAGCGGTTCAGGGAGATCGGGCAGGATGTTATACCATCTGGTCGGCATCTTTTCTTCATCAAGAATAAACTTCGTTCTTTCCAATTTTACCTCCTGTAATTCTTCCATTTATTGGGGCATCTTTACCCTTATGACATAAGGGGATACCTTAATAATAATAGTATCACTGTAATCATAGCAACCTGTCTTCTATAAGGTCTCCTCCTTTCTCCTTCAGTGATATTGATCAAGAGTCTCTCTCAAGCTCCGAACAAAAGACTTCAGAGAAGAGAGAGAGTTATCTTCTTCGATTAGCTGAATGAGGCGGCTGCCGACAATAACACCATCGGCTATTCTGGCTACTCTACCGGCCTGTTCCGGGCTGGATATACCGAAGCCAACGCAGAGAGGGAGTTCTGTTTTTCCTCTGACTCGCTGGACAAAACTCTCCAACCCCGGGGGCAGGCTTTGCCTGGCTCCGGTGACACCGGTCAGGGAAACCAGATAGATAAACCCCCGGGACCTCTGCGCCACCAGCAAGATACGTTCCTCGGAACTGGCAGGGCTGAGCAGGTAGATAGGATCCAGCCCGTATTTTTTCATATTCGCCTCCAGTTCTTCTCCTTCTTCCGGCGGCAGGTCCGGGATTATCAAACCATCAACACCGGTCCGGTTTGCCGAGTGGCAGAATGCCTCCAGTCCAAAGTTTAGTATCGGGTTATAGTATCCCATAAAGACCAGCGGCGTTGCTATCCTCCGTTTTATCTCCTGCGCTGCTTCAAGGCAGACCTGTAACGTAACCCCACGCTTGAGGGCCTGATAGCTTGCTTTCTGGATAGTAGCGCCGTCAGCCAGCGGATCGGAGAAAGGGATACCCAGTTCAATAAGATCGCAGCCGCTTCCGGCAAGCAGGACTGCTGCCTCAATAGTTGCTTCCAATGATGGATAGCCCAAAGTGAGGTAGGCAATCAGCACCCTATATCCCGGTCTAAAGATATTCTGAATACGACTCATAGCTCCATCCCCATCGTTTCAACGACAATAGCCAAATCCTTGTCACCACGGCCGGAGAGATTCACTACGACAAGCTGGTCTCGTGTCAAACCGGCGGCCAGTCTAGCCCCGTAGTATATGGCATGGGCCGATTCCAGTGCCGGAATGATACCCTCGGTATGACAGAGAAGCCGAAAACCTTCCAGCGCCTCGGCATCAGTAACCGCCACATAGCTGGCCCGGCCGGTATCCTTATAGTAGCTGTGCTCGGGGCCAACCCCAGGATAGTCCAGACCGGGAGCAATGCTGTGAGTCTCTATTATCTGACCGCTACTATCCTGAAGCAGGTACGACCTGGTACCGTGCAGCACACCACTCCTGCCCGCAGACAGCGAAGCGGCGTGGCGGCCACTCTTCAGCCCGGCTCCGGCGGCTTCTACGCCAATGAATTTAACCTCTTTATTGTTATAAAAAGGCGAGAACAGTCCCATAGCATTGCTTCCCCCACCGACACAGGCAACCAGATAGTCGGGAAGCCGGTTATACATAGTCCTGATCTGGGCTTTTGCTTCCCTGCCGATTACCGACTGGAAGTCACGGACAATCATCGGATATGGGTGCGGACCGGCCACAGTACCGAAGAGATAGTAGGTGGTTTCGACATTGGTAACCCAGTCCCGGATGGCCTCATTGATGGCATCCTTCAGAGTACGACTGCCTGATTCTACGGAGCGCACCTCGGCACCCAGCAGTTTCATACGGAAGACATTAGGTGACTGGCGCTTGATATCATCTTCACCCATATAGATGATACATTTGAGGCTCAACATCGCGCATACCGTAGCGGTAGCTACCCCATGCTGCCCGGCACCGGTCTCGGCAATAATTCGTGTTTTCCCCATCCGCTTCGCCAGCAATCCCTGACCCAGGGCATTGTTAATCTTGTGGGCACCGGTGTGAGCCAGGTCTTCCCGTTTCAGCAAGATGACAGCGCCGCCCATCTCTGCTGACAGCTGCTCTGCCGGGTACAATGGGGTAGGCCTACCGACATACTGCCGACATAGCTGCTCAAACCGACGTTCGAAGGCAGGGTCGGCCCGGGCGCTTAGATAGGCCTGCTCCAGTTCCCCAAGCGCCGGCATCAGTGTCTCGGGGACAAATTTCCCACCGAATTCGCCAAAGTATCCCCGTTGGTTAGGCAACTGCCTGTTATTCTCTCCCATCGGCCCTCCTTACCGCATCGACAAAGGCTTTAATTCTAGCTACATCCTTTATTCCGGCTGATTCCACCCCGGAGGAGACATCGACACCCCATGGTGATATCATCTCAATAGCCCGGACCGCATTTTCCGGAGTGAGCCCTCCGGCGATAATTACAGGAAACTGCCGGGCTACCTCTCGAAAGAGTTTCCAGTCGGAGGTTATCCCTGTTCCACCATAGCTGTCTTTAACCAGAGAGTCAAGAAGGTAAAGGTGCCGCTGACTGGATAGCAACCTGTCTGCACTGGCTAAAGCATCACATATTACCGCAGGATCCTGTCCCTGGGCTACCCTCACCGCCTTAATCAACGGCCGAGTAATCTCACGGCAGTACGCCCATGGCTCATCACCGCTCAGCTGGATACAGTCCAAACTGCAGGTGGCGGCAATCCTGTTCACGACAGGAGCAGGTACATTAACGAAGACTCCCACCACCTCGACCGTATTGCTATGTTCTTTAATTACACTGACTATCTCCTGCGCCCGGGATATGCTTACCTGCCGCCGACTGGGAGCAAAAACCAGCCCGACAAAATCACTGCCGGACTCGATAGCCGCCAGAGCATGCGATTTTTCAGTGATGCCGCAAATCTTGATCCGGGTCATAACATCAACTCCCTTATCTTACCCGCAACATCATTAGTGGCAACCAGAGCCTCTCCGACCAGTACTGCATCGACACCACACTCCTCCAGTCTTGTCACATCAAGACGGCTGTTGATGCCGCTCTCGCTAACTACGATGGTCGGTTCAGGCAGTAACGGCCGCAGCCGGCAGGTGGTATTAATATCAACAGTAAAGTTGCCCAAATCCCGATTGTTGATGCCGATAACCCGAGCCTTAGCCTGAAGGGCCCGGCCTATCTCGGCCTCATTATGAACCTCAACCAGACATCCCATACCAAAGCTGTGGCTTAAGGAAAGCAACTCATCAAGCTGCTGCTGGCTCAAGATACCTACTATCAACAACAGGGCATCAGCGCCATAAGCTGATGACTCGTATATCTGGTAGGGATCGAAGATAAAGTCCTTTCTTAGCAGTGGTAGGTTGACCTCCATCCTGATAGCAGCCAGGTAGTCGATGCTACCACCAAAGTAGTTTGCCTCGGTGAGTACCGAGATGGCTACCGCACCACCAGCAGCGTACTCGTTAGCCAATCCAACCGGGCTGAAATCATTACAGAGCACCCCCCGTGATGGTGATGATTGCTTGACCTCGGCAATCAACTGAATCCGGCTCTGATTGATGGCCGAGCCAAAATCAAGTGGCACACGTCGTTGAGCAATCCGTTCTTCCAGAGCGAATAGTGGCATTTCCAGCTTCCTTGCCTCAAGCTCTTCTCTTTTATCGGCAACAATCATGTTAAGCACGTTATTTACCATTGACAACATCCCTGTCCAGACCCTGGCTTAATTTTACCAGGGCATTAAGCTTTTCCAGAGCCATACCGCTATCGATTACCTCTTCAGCGAGGCGTGCTCCTGCCACCAGGTCCGAAGACTTTTTGCCGACGACCATAGCCGCTGCTGCATTCATAACGGCAATATTACGTCCCGCTCCACGCTCTCCACCCAGGATACGACGTATTATTTCAGCATTATCCTTAGCGGTACCCCCCTTAATCTCCTCGGGCCCCGCCTCTTCAAAGCCGAAATCATTCGGAGAGACTTCATAGGGAGATAGTACCCCTTCCAGAGTGACCTCCCGGATCAGGGTAGCACTGCTTATAGATATTTCATCCATGCCGTCATTACCATGCACTACCAGAGCATGCTTGCTACCCAGGGTATGCAGGACGCGGGCTGTTTTCTCACTCAATTCTAAAGTGGGTACACCGACAACTTGGAATTCGGCTCGGGCCGGGTTAGTCAACGGGCCCAGGATATTGAATACGGTACGGATGCCAATCTCCCGACGGGTGGCAGCAGCAAACCTCATCGAGGGGTGGAAGATAGTTGCCAGCATAAAACACAGGCCTATTCTCTCCAGACACTCGGCTACCGCCTCTGCCCCGAGGTCGATTTTAACCCCCAGTGCTTCCAGAACATCGGCGCTACCACAACAGCTGCTCATTGCCCGGTTCCCGTGTTTAGCCACCTTAATCCCGGCTCCGGATGCTATCAGAGCAGCTATCGTAGAGATATTGGCGCTTCCAAACTCATCGCCTCCCATGCCGCAGGTATCAACTACCGGGAGGGCCGTCCTGACCGGTATCGCCCTATCACGCATAATACTGGCCAATCCGGCTATCTCATCTACGGTCTCTCCTTTAACCCGCAGTGCCACGACCAGGGCGGCAATCTGCGAAGGCGTCGCATCACCATCCATTATTTCACTCATTACTGCTGAGGCCTGTTCAAAAGTGAGCGAACAGCCATCCGCAACCATTCCGATAGCGTCTCTGATCATTTTTCTTACTGCCTCACGTAGTCCAGAAAGTTTTTCAGCAGGTCCTTACCTACATCAGTCATAATCGACTCCGGGTGGAACTGGACACCCTCTACCGAGAACCGGCGATGACGCAGCCCCATAACGATACCATCCGCCGTCCGGGCACTGACCTCAAGACAGTCGGGCAGACAATCACTCATTACCGCCAGGGAGTGATAGCGAATAGCAGGAAAGGGATTGGGCAGCCCCTTGAAGAGACCCCTTCCGTCGTGATAGATAAGCGAGGACTTACCGTGTTTGATTTCAGCGGCGCGGCCGATCTTAGCTCCGTAGCTGTAACCGATACACTGGTGCCCCAAACAGACACCCAGGATAGGGAGCTTGCTACCGAATTCACGGATAACCTCATTGGATATGCCGGCCTGCTCCGGAGTGCCCGGCCCCGGTGAGATAACGATACGCCGGGGTAACCTGGCATCAATTTCCCCCAGTTTTACTCTGTCGTTACGGACTACCCATACCTCTTCTCCCAGCTCGCTCAAGTACTGGTAGAGGTTGTAGGTAAAGCTGTCGTAATTATCTATCAAAAGCAGCATGGCTGACCATCTCCGCCTGTTCCATCGCTGTTATTAATGCCTGGGCTTTGTTTAAGCTTTCCTGGTATTCACGCTCGGGAATACTATCGGCGACAATACCCGCGCCAGCCTGAGTATAAGCAACACCATCCTTGATAATACTGGTACGGATGTTTATGGCAGTATCCATATTACCGGAGAAACCGAAGTATCCCACTGCACCGGCATAGGGCCCCCTCTTGTCCGGTTCCAGCTCAGCGATAATCTCCATCGCCCGAACCTTCGGTGCCCCCGACACTGTCCCGGCCGGGAAACAGGCACGCAGGGCATCGAACTGGGAAAGACCGTTCTTCAGTCTGCCTTCGACATGCGATACCAGATGCATAACGTGAGAATAGCGTTCAATACCCATAAGCTGAGTTACCTTGACTGTACCCGGTTCGCTGACCCGCCCGATATCATTACGACCAAGGTCCACCAGCATAATATGCTCGGCACGTTCCTTCTCATCGCTCTTAAGGTCTTCTTCCAGGGCCAAATCCTGGGCAACATCTCTACCCCGGGGACGGGTACCGGCAATGGGGTGGTTGGATACTATTCCGCCTTCCACCCTTACCAGTAACTCAGGAGATGCCCCCACAATGTGGCAGTCCCCCATTTTAAGATAGTACATATAAGGCGATGGGTTGAGAGAGCGTAGCGCCCGGTACAGGGTAAAGGGACTGGCGGTGGTCGGTCTGGCCAACCTCTGAGACAGGACTACCTGGATAATATCACCGGCACAGATGTACTCCTTAGCTCGACGCACTCTTTCCTCAAACTCTGTCCGGGAAAGGTTCGAGGAGGCTGGAGCCGGGGATTGTTCATGTGAAATAGATAAATGGTATTGAGGGCTAATCGGCTGCCTTAACCTCGCCACCAGGACATCAATTTTATTGGTTGCATTCCGATAGGCAGCCTCAACATCGCCGTTTACATGAACATGCGAGACCACCTTTATCTTATGGGTGAGATGATCGAAAATGAGCAGGGTGTCCGCCAGCATGAATACTGATTCTGGAAGGCCCAGTGTATCAGACTGAGGGGAAGGTAGCTCTTCAAAGTAGCGGGCGACTTCATAGCCCAAGTAGCCGACCATCCCTCCATGAAAACGGGGCAAGCCGCTGTCAGTCGCCAGTCGGAAACGAGCGAGCTCCTTTTCGATAAGGGATAGGGGATCAACAGAATTATTGGTCTCGGCTCTCAGAACCAGGGCGGGCTCGGTACCGATAAAGCTGTAGCGGGCCAGTTGCTCGCCACCCTCTACACTCTCGAGTAGGAAAGAGTAATCCCCGCGAGCTACCTTAAGATAGGCAGATACCGGCGTTTCCAGATCAGCCATAATCTCACAATATACCGGTATCAGATTACCATATCTGGCCAGTTCTCTAGCCTCATCCAGTGCAGGATAGTACATATTATCTCCCAATAAAAAACTCCCAACCCCTACAAAGGGGCGGGAGTTCAACTTCCACGGTGCCACCCTTCTTAGCCCTCACTCCATAATCAGAGAATAAGGACTATCTCTATCAGGTACAGAAGCAAGAATCTACCTCAATACCCTGGAATACAATAACGCTTTCCCTGCGTCAAGACCTACTTATTGCTGAATCAGCAATTTTCAGCCTGCGGCTCCCAAATCCATTCACCATCTGCGCCAGCACCGGCTCACACCCTACCCGGCTCTCTGAGCCTCGCTTGAAGGCTACTACTCTTGTTCACAGCCTTTACAATATTCAATTGGATAGGATGTTAACATAATATCAATCGTTTGTCAATAGCTACCCCCCTACTTCTATCAGAGGGAAATATTACGGCTGATGCGGTTGCTTATAATATTTGGACGGGTGTGATAAAATGTACAAGGAATGGATTGGAACTCTGTTTCGCAGTCGGGAGGGATCGCATAGTGGTCTAGTGCGGGCGCCTGCTAAGCGCTTACCTTGGGTAACCGGGGTCGTGGGTTCGAATCCCACTCCCTCCGCCAGATAAAATGCCCCTTAGCAAGGGGCATATATTTTAATAACCGGTGTAAGGCTATGCCTCGATATTATATCTGGACTATCGGTTGTCAGATGAACAAGGCTGAATCCGAGCGACTCGGCAGTTGCCTGGAACAGCACGGGTATCAAAGGGCGACCGCCACCGAAAAGGCTCAACTGATTGTACTTAATAGCTGTGTGGTACGGCAGAGTGCGGAAAACCGGGTTATCGGCAGGCTGAACGCTCTTAAGACACTGAAAAAGTCATGCCCTGACCTTAAACTGGCGGTTACCGGCTGTTTGGTAAACTCAAAGACAGACGAACTCAAAAAGAGCTTCCCTTTCGTTGATTATTTCTTTAAGCCCGGAGAAAATCCGCCCTGGCTGGAGGATCCAATACCAGGTCCGATATTACCCCGACATCCATCAACAGTCACTTTCGTCTCCATCATTCAAGGCTGTAATAATTTCTGTTCCTACTGTATCGTTCCTTATCGTCGTGGCCGGGAGAGAAGTCGCCCACTTGAATCAATAGTAGCTGAAGTGAAGGAGCTGGTGCGCCATGGCGTAAAAGAGGTGGTCCTGCTGGGACAAAACGTGGACTCATACGGGCAGGATCTTCCGGAAAAGCCGCAGTTATCCGATCTGCTTGGTGAGCTTAATACTGTGGATGGACTGGTCCGCATCCGCTTCCTGACCAACCACCCCAAGGATATGAGCCTCAGGCTCATTAATAAGATAGCCTGTCTGGATAGGGTCTGCGAAGAGATAAGCCTCCCTGTGCAGTCGGGCAGTGATGATATTCTGAAAGCAATGGGACGAGGTTACACTGCAGAGCACTATCGCCGGCTCATAGAAGAAATACGCAGCAGAGTGCCGGGAGTAGCCTTAAGCACCGACGTCATTGTCGGCTTCCCCTACGAAACGGAAGAGCAGTTTCAGAAAACATTTGAACTGATCTCCGAGCTAAAGTTTGACGTAGTCCATGTCGCTGCATATTCAGTGAGGCCGGGGACTGCTGCTGCCGAGAGATTTCCCGATAATGTTCCGCTGGCTGTGAAAAGAGAGCGATTGAAAAGGGTGGAAAAGATTCAGGAAGAAATAGCGGCTGCAATTAATGCCCGGCTATTGGGTAAGACAGCTGAGGTCCTGGTAGAAGGTAAGAAAAAGGGGCGGTGGTGGGGCCGGTCTCAAAACGGTAAACTGGTCTTTTTCGATAGCAGTTGCAACTGCCTGGGACGACTGGTCAAAATAGATATTGAGAAGACAAGTCCATGGGCGCTGCAGGGTAGTATTAACACCAATCGGACTGATTAAAGCAAGGAGGGATAATGGACACCAACATAATATACATAATCGCCTTTCTGTGTGTGCTTGGTTTAGTATTCTATTTCTTCATGATCAGACCACAGCGAAGGAGACAGCAAGAGCACGATGAACTGATAAATCAGTTGAAACAAGGGGACAGTGTGATCACCGCCGGCGGCATATATGGGCGGGTGGAAGATGTCGGTCAGGACAGCGTCGTCCTGAAAATAGAATCAGGGGCCACAATGAGAGTGGCTAAAAGCAGTATCGCCGGTAAAGCAAAATAATAAGTACGATCCGGCATCTTTCCCTTATTCCAATGAGACAGAGACGTACAGCAACCGGTAACCTGATAGAGATGGCAATGGATAGTGTTGATAACCTTAAAACGAAGATAGCGGAGCTGAAAGAAAAGCTAAGGGCAGTCATTGTCGCCCACAATTATCAGAGTCCCGAGATACAGGATATCGCCGATTTTACCGGCGACTCCCTGGAGTTAGCCCGCAGGTGCACCGGGGTGGATGCTGAAACCATCATATTCTGTGGCGTACATTTCATGGCAGAGACAGCGGCCATACTTAGTCCCGAACGTACCGTCTTACTGGCTGAAGGAAGTGCCGGTTGCCCTATGGCTGATATGATTAGTGCCGATGAGCTTAAGGATTGGAAGCTGAGATACCCCCGGGCGTCGGTAGTCTGCTACGTAAATTCAACAGCCGGAGTCAAGGCAGAGAGTTATAGCTGTTGCACATCGGCTAATGGAGTCAAGATAGTAGATGCGGTACCCAACGACGAGATTCTCTTTGTCCCTGACCAGAATCTGGGGCACTTTATATCCACTCAGACCAGAAAAAGGATGATCCTTTACCCCGGCTACTGTTATGTGCACCACCGGATTAAGCCAGCGCAGGTGAAGATGGCAAGGGAGCTTTATCCCGATGCCACGCTCATCGTCCATCCCGAATGCCGACCGGAAGTAGTAGCCCTGGCTGATGCTGTCCTCAGCACCTCGCAGATGCTCCGCTATGTCAAAACAAGTTCGCAAAAGAGCTTTATCATCGGTACCGAGGAGGGACTGCTGCATACGCTACGTAAAGAGAACCCCGGTAAATCCTTCCATATGCTATCAAACAGCCAGGTCTGTACCGACATGAAAAAGACAACCCTGGCGACGTTAGCCGAGACGATGGAGATGAGAAGGAACAGGGTAACTGTTCCCGAGGAGATAAGGTTGAAGGCAAAGCAGGCTGTTGAGAGAATGATTGCGGTAGGGTGAAGAAAAAGGAGCACAGGAGTGTGAGCCTGGTGAATAAATTCAGACCGTCTAATGAACAGATTGATGGCATTATTAACCTCGCCCTGGCAGAGGATATTAGTCAGGGTGATATCACCAGCGAAGCCTTGATACCAGCCAAACTTCAGGGTAAGGCAATCGTGCTGGCTAAGGAAGAAGGAACTCTGGCCGGTGGAGAAGTAGCCAGACAGGTTTTTCTCAAGGTATCCCCATCACTTAAGGTGGAGCTATTGATAGAAGATGGTACTTTGATTCATCCCGGAGATATCATAGCTACTATTTACGGACGGGTAATAGATATCCTCAAGGCAGAACGGGTGGCTCTCAATTTCTTACAAAGGCTAAGCGGTATTGCTTCGCTTACTGCCCGCTATGTTGCCGAGACTACGGGGCTTGGAGTCAGTATCTGTGACACCCGTAAGACTACCCCCGGACTCAGGATACTGGAGAAATACGCCGTGAGTGCCGGCGGTGGCAAGAATCACCGTTTTCATCTCGGTGACGGCATCTTGATCAAAGACAACCACCTCTCAGCACTACGCACCCAGGGAATGAGCATAAAGGATATCGTGGCTCAAGCGAGACGAAATGCCCCCGAAGGTCTGACGGTGGAGGTCGAGGCCGATACTGTTTCAGAAGCCCTGGAGGCAGTTCAAGGTGGGGCCGATACGATCCTGCTCGATAATATGAGTCCGGATGAAATACGCCGTGCCGTGGGACTAATACCGGGGCATGTCAAGACAGAGGCCTCGGGAGGTATTACCCTGGCGAACGTACGTGCCATAGCGATGTCCGGAGTGAATACTATCTCAATCGGCGCGCTCACCCATTCAGTAAAGGCTTTGGACATCAGCCTGGAGCTTGAACCGGAGACCATCCAGCCAGTTCATACGAAATAGCCCGTGCCGACCTTTTTGACATGCGATATCCGGCCTTTATCTTCCCCGGCTTAAAGAGACTGATAATTAATACAGATGGCAAGCGGCACTACTTCTGGCACTTCGGACATAGGCCAAAGAAAGCAAGGTGCTTCATATTGACCCTGAAGCCGTATTTCTCTCTAATTTCGGTCCACAACGGGTTCAATATCGACTCTTCGACGTCGACAGTTTTTCCACACTTCTCACAGACAAGGTGATGATGATGGCCTTTCCCAATACTGTGGTAGCGTACCCGCCCATCGCCCAGGTCAGTCTCGGTAACCATTCCCAGTCCCTTCAGTAGCTCCATAGTACGATAGACAGTAGAGATATTCATCTGGGGATAATGGTCACAGATCTGAGCATATATCTCCTCAGCACTGATATGACCATCCGTTTCCTCTACAGCTGTTAGTATCATTATACGTTGTGGTGTCAGGCGGTAGCCTAACTCACCCAGTTTACGACCTATTGCTGTAGTTTGACTCATTCGACTTTACCCTGCTTGATAGACCAACTATGAACAAATTATAAACAAGAGATTAATTCATGGCAACAAACAATGCAAGAGCAATTATACAGATGGGTCATTAACGTTTATCACCGCTGTCCAGCATAATGGTTACCGGACCGTCATTATGAATCTCCACCTGCATATATTGCTGAAAGCGCCCGGTGGCTAAACTGAGTCCGGTATCACGAACTTCCTTGACAAAGTATTCGAAGAGTTCTTCAGCCCGGGATGGCGGTGCTGCCTCGGTAAAACTGGGGCGGCGCCCCCTCCTGGTATCTGACAGAAGAGTGAACTGGCTGATTATCAGTATTTCTCCGTTAATATCCAGAACGGAACGGCTGAACCTGCCCGCCTCGTCAGCAAAAATACGCAGATTCACTGCCTTCTGCGCCAGGTACTGCGCATCCTTTCCAGTATCACTATTAGCAATACCGATAAAGGCTACCAGCCCCTGTCCGATTTTACCCACTATCTCATTGTTGACACTGACCGAGGCACTGGTAACCCGTTGCAGGAGTGCCTTCACAACTACTTTCCCGTTTACTGTTTCTTAGCAGGTTGCTTCGCCGCTCCTGAGCTAACATCAGTATTGCGGCTGTCGGTAACATAAAAACCGCTCCCCTTGAAAATGATGGGTGCAGAGTGAAAAACACGACGAACTTTCCCCTCGCACTGAGGACATATAGCTATCGGTTCTTCATCAAACCGCTGCCTTTTTTCAAAACGGAAGCTGCATTTATCACACTTATATTCATAGGTGGGCATCTACATCACCTCACGGATACTTGTATCACTGTCTCACTGGCTATTTTACACAAATAATCGCCATAAAGGCAAATTCAGGCGATGCGACATTGGTATCAATGATCAGTAGACCGAAATAGGCGCCAAAATTAAATTGATTCCCCCTAGACTTCGGGGTGAAAAAGGTGTAAAATTTAAGCGGTTAGCGGAGTGGATAAGTATATGTAGTTATGACCGCATTAGCAGCGAAAGATTATCGGATAAAGAAGGCACCGGGCTAATTGATAGTCGGTGCTCTTCGCATTTATAGGGAGGTGTAGTTATGCAGTCAAGTCTGATTGGGAAAATCGAAAAGGCCAAGCGCTATGCCCAGGAAACCGACCGAATCAGCTTCTCCGATTTCTCAGTAGAATTCCGCGGAGAGAATGACAGCTACACTACGGGATATAAGGATGGCAAATGGCATTGCTCCTGCCACTTCTTTTCAAGCTGGGGGCTTTGTAGTCATACCATGGCACTGGAGAAGATTCTGGGCAATATGCTGCCCGAGGAAGCCAGGATCACTCAGGAGCCCGTTAACCTGGGTTAAGCTAAGCTCTGGGTTGCTCTCTTTTGCTTATCAAGCCGCTCCCTGATTCGGTTTGCTTGATTACCTCGGCCACCACGAACAGGGAGCCGGTAGCACAGACGAGATCTTCGGGCCCGGCCATTTTCACCACTAGCGATAACGCTTCGGGAATTGACTCCGTTGATCGTGCTTCTACTCCGTATTTTCTGAACTCAGCCTTCAGGCGAGCCGGCCCCATCGCCCGGGGATGGGCGGAACGAGTAACGATCACCCTGTCGAAAGCGGGCGCCAACTCAGAGACAACACCGGCAACATCCTTGTCCGAAGAAGCTCCCATAACCAGGACACTTCGTTTGAAGTCGAAGTATACTTTCAATGACTGCCTTAACCTTCGGGCAGCATCAGGGTTATGGGCTCCGTCAACGACCAGCAGCGGCCGGCGATTCAGTATCTGAAGCCGACCTGCCCAGCTTGTCGCTGCCAGTCCACTGGTAATACTATCCCGGGAAAGACTGAAACCCCTTACCGATAACACCTCCAAGGAAGCTAACGCCGTAGCAGCATTCTCTAACTGGTACTGGCCGAGAAGAGGAATGGCTAGTTCGTAGCTGTCCAGTCTCCCCTCGACACGGAGTAGCTGTCTCTTACCATCAAAACCAAGGTTTCGCCAGGTAATATCTTTACCTACCATAACCAGCTCCGCTTTCTGATCTCGGCACGCTGCTACTATTACCGGTACCACCTGATCGAACTGTGGGGCAAGTACCAGCGTGCCGTCAGGCTTGATGATACCCGCCTTTTCTTGGGCAATTTTGGCCAGTGAGTCACCCAGCACTGCCGTGTGATCAAGACTGATTGAAGTAATAACACTAACCTCCGGCAGAATCACATTGGTAGCATCGAACTTGCCTCCCATCCCCACCTCCAGTACCTGAAAATCAACCCCCTTGAGCTTGAAATAGGTAAAAGCGAGAGCGGTCAACAACTCAAAGGTAGTCAGTTGACCATGGTCAGCTTGCTGATTTACACGCTCGACCTCTGGTTTCATCTCATTTACTATGGAGGTGAGCTCATCTTCGGTGATCAACGTACCGTCAACCCTGAAGCGCTCCCTTATCGTATTAAGGTGCGGGGAGCTATAGAATCCTGTCCGATAACCCGAGGTTGTAAGGGCTGAGGCAATCATTGCAGCGGTACTCCCTTTGCCGTTGGTACCACCAACATGGACTGACCGGGCTGATAAATGCGGGTTGCCTAGTCGTGCCAGCAGTTCTTCAACACGTCTCAGGTCATAATGAGCCAGGGCATGCGGCATCGGTATCTTCTCATAGTCAATATGACTATAAAGGTAGTCCAGTGCCTGTTGATAGTCCATTATAATCCGACGAAAGGAGTCTAAGAGGTTATCCACCAAGTTTACCGCCATTATAGCACTTGACGCTAAGCAACGGCTACTGGTACTATCACCTTACGCGGTTGAACCGCTTATTTAAGGAATGAAATGAACTTTATTGAAAGGCTGACCGAAGCTGCTCACAGGAACAAGAGCCTTGTCTGTATCGGGCTTGACCCTGACTCTCAGTTGATGCCCCGGAACAGGAGTGTCTTCGAATTTAACCGGGCGATTATCGAAGCTACTGCTGATCTGGTTTGCGCCTACAAGGTCAATTTCGCTTTCTATGAAGCTATGGCTGACGGTGGGTTCGACTCCCTGAAACGTACCATCAGGTATATCCCTGATGGCATACCGGTTATCGGTGATGCTAAGCGCAGTGATATCGGTAATACGGCAAGGGCCTATGCCAGGGCTATCTTCGATAACCTCAACTGTGATGCCGCCACCGTAAATCCCTATCTTGGCTTTGACTCGATAGAGCCGTTTATTAACTACCGAGACAAAGGCATATTCATCCTGTGTCGGACATCAAATACCGGCGCTCTGGACTTCCAGTCACTGCGCTTTGATGAGACGGAAACAGGGAGCCATGCTCTGTTTGAACTGGTTGCCCGAAAGGCCGAAATATGGAACAAGTACGGTAATATCGGGCTGGTAATCGGCGCTACTTATCCTGAGGAACTGAAGATAATCCGTGAGGCCCACCCCGATATGCCTCTCCTTGTGCCGGGTATTGGCGCCCAAGGCGGGGACCTCGCCCTGGCAATCCGTTACGGGATCGATGCCCAGAGCGAGAGGATTATTATCAATTCATCACGGCAGATAATATATGCCTCAGCGAATGACGATTTTGCGGAGGCAGCCCGGCGGGCGGCCTCATCACTGCGCGAACAGATTAATTCCTGTCTGCCTTGATTTCCCAGAACAGGCGTAATGACTATCGAAATAAAACTGGGCGATGTGGTTCGCCTCAAGAAGAAGCACCCCTGTGGCAGCTACGAGTGGCAGGTAGTCAGACTCGGAGCTGACATCGGAGTCAGGTGCCTTAAGTGCCAGCGTCACATCCTCCTTAAACGCAGTATCTTCGAGCACAGGGTAGTAGCCTTCATTTCCCGGGGAGACTGACGACTCATCGCTATACTCATACAAGAATAAGATAAAAGCCGGGTTAAAACCGACTGGCAGAGAGATCCGGTAGACCCAGCCAAATGTCTACATCCTCCTGCATTCTTCACGAATTTCGATAACCATACCCCCGGGACTGGTATCGAAATAGCACCAGCGACATCCCTCAAATACAGCCGCCAAGAGCAATGTGTGCCCCTGCTTCTGCAGTTTTGTCACTATTTCATCATAATTAGCTACACCATAAGCGATGTGATGTATCCCCTCGCCCTTATCTCTAATGAAATCGGCCCAGATCGATTGTTCGTCGAGTGGCTGAAGCAATTCTATCGAGTGCGTACCTAACCTAATAAAAACGAGCCTGACCTTAAAGGGTTTACCAACAACCAACTCTCCAGATCTGGCTTCGTAGTCGATAACATCGGGAGTACCGATATCCCATATAGAAGAAATGAACCTGGTACTTTTCTCGGCATTTTTTACGGCGACACCCAGATGAACGACACTGGGCAACAGAATAGACCCTTTATCCAGTTTCCACTGCAACACCTTACTAACCCCCTTTGGTCAATGATCAACTTGGCAAACTCAAAGTATTGTTTCTCAGGAAAAGGCACCCCTTCATACGCCGATTCTATCGCAGTAAGAGACCTAAAACACACCGGCAGGAGGAGGGGTAAGCTGGACTATCATCTCTTTACGGCCAGGATATTCCTGTACCAGCCGGTTGCGCTCACCGGCTTCGTAGTCGGTAGAATCGAAGGCGGGTGCCATAGTAGTACCCAACAGGGCAAAACTTCCCCCTCTCTTTAAGAAGGAACCCTGCCATACTCCCCTGGGTACAGTGAACTGAACCTGTTCCCCATTATCTATCGCTGTCCCCAGGGCTATCAAACGGGACATACCATCGGGGTATAGATTAAGCATAATGACAGGATCACCGCAGTAAAAGTGATAGGTCTCATCAGTAGGCAGCCGGTGGAGCCGGGAACAGGTATCCGGTATCAGCAGATAGTATATTGCGGTGGCGAATGATTTTCCGGTAGTATACCTGTCCGGCAGCGCATCAAGAGAAACATTTTCTACCGAGCGGTAGGTTTCCCGATAAAAACCGCCCTCTTCCGGAAGAGGTTTCAAACCCAGGGCACTTATTATCTCATCCGCTGATAACATCATTAACCAATCAACTTACGCGGCATCTAATATAACACTTAACCTGATTTTAGACAAATCGCCTGCTTGTGTTTCCATCTTGGTAATGGATATAATAGGTCAAATCAGTCCTATTGAGAGGAGTAGTCTAAGATGCCGCTATATGCCTATTTTAACAAGCAATTTGTTCCTATGTCTGAAGCCAGACTAGGAGTTATGACTCATTGCCTGCACTATGGCACCGGTGTTTTCGAGGGCATTCGCGGTAATTGGAATAGTGACGGGCGGCAGCTTTATATCTTCCGTCTCAACGAACACTACCAAAGACTGCTTAACGGCTGCCGTGTGCTTAATATCGATCTGTCCCATACTATTGACAAGCTCTGTCAGATCACTGTGGAGTTGATAGAAAAATGTGGTTTTGAGGAGGACATATACGTCCGTCCTTTAGCCTATAAGAGCTCAGAGGCGCTGGGTGTTCGGTTGCATAATCTGGATGATGCCTTCATGGTCTTTGCCTTCCCCTGGGGACCATATTTGGATACGAACGGGGTGAAGTGTATAGTTTCTTCCTGGCGTCGCCCCAGTGAGACACCACAGGCTAAAATTACCGGCCTTTACGTGAACAATGCTCTGGCTAAGACCGAAGCTGTCAAGAATGATTATCACGAGGCGATTATGCTTACTGCCAGCGGCTATGTCTCCGAGGGGAGCGGTGAGAACATCTTTCTGGTCCAAAACGGCGGACTGGTGACGCCGGGCGTCGATGATCTTATGGTAGTAGGAATTACCCGTGACGTTGTAATTAAGATGGCACACAACGAACTGGGTATAGAGACCACAGAACGGCATATCAACCACAGCGAACTCTACACCGCCAGCGAATGTTTTTTGACCGGAACAGCAGCTAATATCACCCCGGTGGTTGAGATAGATGGGCGTAAGATAGGCAGCGGCAAGGCGGGTGAGATAACCAAGAAATTGCAAAAAGCCTACTCTAACGTAATAAAGGGACAAAACCACAGATACTGTGAGTGGTGCACCCCGGTCTATAAAAACGGACCGGCAACAAAAGGCCGACAGGCTATTCCCTGACCTCGCTCACCTTCAACGACCGCAACAGGCAAAGGACCTGGCAGCTTGCCTCAAAAAGAGTGGTGTAGTTATGGGCTTCTTCCAGCAACTGACCGATAGCAAAGCTGCCGTGACCACGAACCATAACAATATGATATTTCTTAAGCGCTTCAGCGATGATATCAGCTAATCCACCCGGTTTTACTTCCATATTCCAACCGAGAACAGGAACACGCTCCATTAAGGGAGATACTTCGCTACAATTGGGGGTAATCTCGGTTTCCATTAACGACATAGCAACAGCATGCGGCGGATGGGCATGAACAATGGCTAATGCCGAGGTTGCGCGATAGATAGCCCGGTGGACGGGCAGTTCGCTCGATGCAAGCGGTGTAAAACGATCGTTTTTGTCTATTCCGGTCTCTATCAGATCGTTTTCCTCCAGACAGCCAAGCATACCTCCACGGCGTGTAATCACCAGGCGGTCTCCCATTCTGACACTCAGGTTCCCGCTGTTGGAGCAGACCAGACCGCGACTACAAAGGTCACGACCTGTACTTTGAAACTGGCCTAGGAGCATATCACCCTTTCTCTCTTCCGGTGCCGACCTTACGATGTTGTCAGACCATACCACTTTAGTGTATATCAGCCACCTACTAGTTTATACCTACTTAGCAATAGACATCAAATCAGACTATCTGCCCGGACCAAGCTGCCTGATAACTGCAATTACTCTACCCTGAACTTCCACGTTATCAGGTTCGACATATATTGGCTTCATCCTGGTATTGGCTGGCTGAAGCCGTATTTTCCCGGCTTCAGAGTAGAATTTCTTTAAAGTTGCTTCCCTCTCTGCCTTAAGCCAAATAGCAGCCACCTCGCCGTTATCCACGGCATTGACATACTCCATCAGCACAATATCACCATCGCTGACCAGAGCATCCACCATTGACCACCCCCTCACCCTTAGAGCATAAATCCCATCGCGCCCCCGGGTCAAGTCTCTGGTCACCTCTATAGTTTCTGCAAAAGCAGCCGTATCCCAAGTATCGGAGGTAGGTACCGGTATCGGCTTCCCTGCCGCTATTTGACCGATAACGGGTACCAACAACCGATATTTGAAATGCGTGGAATGAGCAACCAGCCCGATACCACGTGCTATTTCGCCGTGACGACGAATGTACCCGTTCCTTTCCAGAATATCCAGGTTATATTTAACCACTGATGTCGAACTGATTGCACATCCACTGGCAATATCCCTGATAGTAGGTGGATAGCCCCTATCTTCCACAAAACGATAAATAAAGTCGATAATCTGTTGTGGTTTAGATGATAGTTCCTTTACCATATACCCTTCCAGGGAATCCGCACAAAACGAACATCAGTTCTACACCACCATAATACCAAACATAGCCTATGGTCAATACCACCGGCTACGATTCTTAAGAATATTTGGTTAACCTTCCGTTGAAGACATGGCCTGTGCCTGATTGAGCTTCTTCGTCAGGCGTGATTTACGTCGGGCAGCATTATTAGCGTGTATGATCCCTTTCTCAGACGCTTTATCCAGAACACTGACCGCGTCTACCACCGCCTCCCGACCCAGATTAAGCTCTCCTGATAAGATGAGCTTCTCGGCTTTGCTTATCTTGGTCTTGCACAAACTGCGAATGGATTTATTGCGGAACTGTCTCCTTTTGGAAGCCCGCACCTCTTTTTGAGCTGATTTACTGTGTGGCAACATCTACCTCCCTAATTGTTTAGATTAGCTTGAGTCGAGGGGTTGGTTTTTGCGGTGGGTTCGCTTCCCACACGGGTAACGTTTATTACCCCCCTGATCCCCTCGATTTTTCCTAACATCCGACTCAGCTGAGCCAGACCGTTTGTCTCCAAAGTAAAATATTCGGTGACAGTATTGTCATCATGTCGAACAGAACTAGCAGCGGCTATGTTGACCTTCTCTTCAGCCACGATTGTAGTAATGTCACGCATCACTCCAACCCTATCCCAAGCATCAACGCGGATATTGACTGGGTACAGTGCAGCGGTACTTCCCCAGTCCACCGAAATCAGCCTTTCTTGTTCGTCCTCGTGGATTATATTATAACAGTCCTGACGATGGATTGATACTCCGCGACTACGTGTGACATAGCCGATAATACTATCTCCGGGCACGGGATGACAACACTGGGCCAAATGGGTCAGCATATCTCCTGAACCTAGTACATTAACAGTAGGTATCGTTCGTTTGACCGGCGTTACTCCCGTTGTTTCTTTCTGCTGTTCCTGTTGAGCAGATAATTTGACGGCAATCTGATGGGTAGAAATACCACCGTAGCCAATAGCTGCCAGAAACTCGCCCATATCGTCGTAGTTGAGCAGTTTGGCCAGCTCCTCCCGGCTGCTAAGTTTTATCCCCAGTCGCCTAATCTCTTTATCAAGTAGCTCACGACCACGCTCAATATTCTCCGTTCGCTCCTGTTTTCTGAACCACTGTCGTATTTTCTCTCTGGCATGAGATGTTTGGACGTAACCCAATTGGGGATTCAACCAGTCTAGACTTGGTTTCTTATCACCCTTGGTAGTCATAATGTCTACGATGTCGCCATTCTGAATTCGATAATTAAGCGGTACCAGCCTACCGTTAACTCTGGCCCCTATACAGCGGTGTCCCAGCTCGGTATGGATACGATAGGCAAAATCGAGTGGGGTAGCGCCCTTGGGCAGGTCCTTAATCTCACCCTTGGGGGTATAAGCAAAAACCTGGTCAATGAATATATCAGTCTTGACCGACTCCAGAAACTCTTCAGCACCACTTAGCTCACGCCGCCACTCAATCAGCTGACGAAGCCAACCTATTTTCTCCTCAAAGTGCAGATCCTTCTTTTTGCCTTCCTTATAGCGCCAGTGAGCCGCTACACCGAACTCGGCAACACGGTGCATATCATAAGTACGAATCTGTATCTCCAGAGGAGTACCGCCATACATTACCACTGTGTGCAAGGATTGATACCCGTTCGGTTTGGGATTAGCAATATAGTCATCGAAATCACCGGGTAAAGGACGCCACAAGTTATGGATAACACCTATAGCAGTGTAACAGCAAGGTACGGTATCAACCAGTACTCGTATGGCTAGCAGGTCATGTATATTGTCAAAGGTTTTCCCCTGGGCGGCATAGTTCTCCATTTTCTGATTTATACTGTAAATGTGCTTGGGCCGACCCGATATCTCAACTTTCAGACCTATACGATCAAACTCTGCCTCCAGGATTTGAATTACCTGGGCTATTACGCTCTCCCGCCGGGCACGCCGGGCGGCAACCAGCCTGGCCACTTTTCGATATTTCTCCGGCTCCAGATATCGGAAGGAGAGGTCCTCCATCTGCCATTTCAACTCCCATATCCCCAGGCGGTGGGACAGTGGAGCATATATCTCCAGGGTCTCCCGCGCAATCCGGCGCTGCTTCTCCGGGGGTAATACACCCAGAGTGCGCATATTATGCAATCTATCGGCCAGTTTTATGAATACTACGCGGAGGTCCTCCGCCATGGCTACCAGCATTTTCCTCAGATTTTCCGTCTGCTGTTCACTTGCTCTGGATACGGAAACGCCAGCTCCTGTTCCTGAAAAAGAAAGTTTGCTCAGCTTGGTGACACCATCGACCAGCTTGGCTATTTCGGATCCGAAGGTAATCTCAATATCGGAAAGCGGTATATCACAGTTCTCCAGGACATCATGCAGCAAGGCAGCAGCAACAGAGTTAGCATCAAGTTGGAGTTCTGCCAGAATTAACGCAGTCTGTATCGGGTGCTCCAGATAGGGCTCACCTGATATGCGTAACTGTCCCTCGTGGGCTTTCCGGGCAAAGTCATAGGCGCTCTCGATCAGAGCTAGCTTCTCCGCCGGAAGATATTCCTCAACCTTGGCTTTTAGCTGACTGTAACTCACCACCCACCTTGCCAACCGATAGGATTAGTTAAGTATAGCGTAACGCGTTTAACGGTGCAAAATCCACCTACGCCTTATCGCCGATGCCAGAATCAGTACGCTACCAGTATTCCACGATGGTAAACGTCCTACCTTGTGTTTCTCGTATCGCCTCTTGCCAGCGAGGCAAAGATACCGGCAGTACACAGGGCAGTGAAAACTATGAATGCTATTTTGGTGCTGCTCAAAAATAACGGGTAGTGTTCCGGCGTAATTTCTACTCTACCGATATATATGGTAAATAGCAGCATCGTAATTCCCATGCTGAAACTCATCCCAATCTGCCGCATGGTTGCCATTGTTGCTGAAGCTACCCCGTAGAACCTTTGTTTCACAGAGCTCATTATGGCATTGGTATTAGGAGAAGTAAACAGAGCAAAACCAGCGCCCATAAGGACCAGAATACCGATGATAAAACCCAGACTACTATTTTCATTGACAAAAATAAGTACGGACAGCCCTATAGCATTAATCCCCATACCGATCGAGGCGAGTATCCTGGGTTCAATCCGATCGGAAAGTCTGCCGGCGAGCGGTGATAAAGCAGCCTGTACCACAGGCATTGCCACCAGAACGAGACCCGCATTTTGCGGATCAAGCCCTTTAATGTACTGCAAATACAAGCTTAACAGGAAACCAACAGCGAATAGCGCGCTGTAATTAAGCAAGGTTGCCAGGTTAGAGAAAGCAAAGACTCTGTTCTTTCTAAAGAGGCCTATATCCAGAAGCGGATGCTTGACCTTTATTCCTCGCCGGACAAAATAAAAGGCTCCGGATATACCTGCTGCCAGTAGCCCGATGCCCAGGGCATCGGGTAGCCGGGAAAAACCATATATTATGCCTACCAGCGTAAGCCCATAGATTACAGCACCACCATGATCGAATTTCTCCTCTTTTGCCTCAGCCCATTCCCCCTTCATTTTCCATAGAATCAGGATAATTATTATTATGCCCAGTGGTATAGTAGCCAGGAAGATGCTTCTCCAGCCGAAGTGCTGAGTCAACATTCCACCAAGTACAGGGCCGAGAGAAAGTCCTGAGTATGTCATAGCGACGCTTATACCCAGTGCCTTACCCCTCTCCCCTGATGGAAACACCGAAGTCACGATAGCCAACCCGGTAGCGAATATCATGGCGCTGCCGATACCCTGGACAAAACGTAATGAAATCAGCAGATTAGCAGAATGGACAAACGACAAGAGGAGAGATGAAATGGTATAGATGATTACACCATAGGTAAGAATCTTCTTTCGTCCCCGTATATCAGAGAGGCGCCCAAACGGCACCAAGGACATTACTGAGGCCAGAATGAAAGAGGTAGTGACCCAGCCCAACGAAACAGCATCCATGTGGAGTTCTCTGCCAATCGAGGGCAGAGCTATGTTAACTGCAGAACCCATAAATGCTGCTAAGAAAAAGCTTAACGAGACAACAACCAGAGTTATTCTTCTCATTTTTTACTCGCTGTCATGCTAATCTTTACCCCGGCGTTATATCGTCATTCTATAGTAACACAACCCGGACTTCCCCATCTTTCTACGCAATCCAGATGTTTCATGCTAACCTTTTCCCATACCCGGCGTTATACACTTTAGGAACCGGGAGGCAAGCCAGTATTATGATCGTAGAAGCAATCTACTACCTGAAAAGGATTCTGTTTCGGTTACGGTGGCTCATTATGTCTGATAGGGAAAGGTATGCCTATCTGTGGAACCGAACCAGAGATAGTCTACAGGGGTGCTCGAGGTGAGAGGGGAGTCTACGTATTTATCTCACTCTGAACTACGGCAGACCGGTAGCCGCATCTTATGGCTAGAGGTTGCTCGAAGGGATTAATAGAAAAGCTCTCCGCAGTTATGAATGGCCGGGATAGCCTGGTTACACAGAATATACCATAACTGAACTGATCTGGACTAAGTGCGGGCGGATTAGACCGGGCCCGATCTTATATTCTTGTGCCAGCATTACTGGCAGCATAAAATTCTCTGGCCCTAAACATGCTGCTGCTGGTCAACTCACCCAGCAGACTCTTGAGCACGGATATATATTTATCCTCTTCGTCATGATCAATAGTAACAACCTTATCGGCTACTTCCTGACAATAATTACAGTTATTGCATCCAGAGAGACAATCCTTTTTCTTGAAAAATTCAATGAAGCCGTCCAGGGACTGGTTATCAATATACACTCTCGGCGGTGAAGCGATTGCGTTTGTTCTGGCCCCGGGCAGATTCGACTCTGCACTCCTTAACTTAGAGGTGAGGGCACTTAATATATCGTACAGATTACCCGGATAATTCAAAGAAGCATATGCCTTGGTGGCATTCAAAATCCACTTTGTTGACATCGCTCTGCCACCGATTTTGAAGAAATCAATACCCATCTCCTGGTAGATATGTATATCTTCCGGCCTTATCCAGCGAGACTTAATAAGCTGGGACTTATCGGTAAGGCTACTCAGAGCACAATGAAGCACACAATAGTCCATATAGAAACCACAGAGCGGGTTTTGTCCTTGGCTGGCATGCCCCAGGGTATTGTTATGATAATACTCGTAGGGACACTGGTAAAGACAAAGGCTGTTGGTCAACACTCCAAGCTCACATTTTACCGAGCTTCTAATCGCTTTAAGAAGCCTGAAATCACGGTTAACATTAGAGTCCAGCATAATGGCATCAACCCCCAGGGACTCAAGAAAATTCGCCCGGGCAACGCTGTTTACGTGGGTTATGGTTGACGCCTCTACCTTAAGGTTGGGAAACTGACGTTTGATAAGCTCTATCAAGTACGGGATAGCGACGGTAACGCTATCCACCCCGATATCACTCAACCACCCCAGGTGCTGCAGTAACTCACGATGAGTGTCTTCATGCCACTCCATATTGTTGAGGCAAGGAGCATTAAGAAGATAATTGAACTTGAAACCGGCAGAATGCACCAGCCTGATGTATTCTTCGGCACGACTTATCGTCATTTGGGGAATATCTGGGCCGGAGCCTCCGCTCCCGATCATTGAGGTAGGCAAAACGCCATATAATTGAATATCTGCCTTCGTCTCACTCAGAAGGGGTATCAGATCCCTATCCCAGTTCGTTGGCAATAATAACTGCATATTTACTTCACTTTGAGGTTGACGGTAAAAGCTATTCTAAAGATACTACATATAGAACAACATTTTGTCAAGACCCAAAATGCTCACTTTCAAAAATACCAATAGGCCAGCGTTACAGAATGCACCTTACAACTAGAAGTAACGTCATTGCACAATAACTAGCCTTGTAATATATTATATTGAGAGAAACAGTTTGTCAATACGTAAATCAATTATTTACTGATTTGTGAGGATTTGCCGTGAATCTTAAGAAAGTACTGGAGGTTACCGCCCGTGAGGTACCGCAACGAACTGCCCTCGTTTTTGGCCCGCAGAAAATTTCCTACCGAGAGTTAGACACGGCTGCTAACAGGGTAGCCAATACGTTGATTGGATTAGGGGTAAAGAAAAGTGACCATGTTGCTATCTTAATGTCCCATAACCCCGATTGGGTTATTAGCTACTTCGGCATTATCAAAACTGGCGGCGTAGCCATACTGCTCAGTCCTATGCTGAAAGCGCCCGAGCTTGCTTCCCTGCTACGTGATTCTGATGCCGGGGTACTGATCACGGAAAGAAGACTATCCCGGATGCTTACTACCTTCCGACCCGATATCCCACGGCTACAGCATGTCCTAGATGTCGACAGTGAAACTTACAAATCAATGCTAGCGAAAGTCTCTGCGGTATCTCCGGATGTCAACATTAATAACGATGATACGGCTACTATTATATATACGTCAGGGGTATTGGGCAGGCAAAAAGGGGTAGTACATACCCATGCTTCTCTTATGGGAACACCTGACATAGTATCCGCAGGACTTCATAGAGTCGGAGACGACGTGGTTATCGACCCGGTTCCCTTTTTCTACCTCCTGGGATTAAGCGAACTCCTTTTCGGATCGATCATAAAAGGGTCTACTGTAGTAATAATCCCCCGTTTCACTCCCAGGTCCGTTCTAGAAGCCGTAGAGCGGAAAAAAGGTAGTATCCTCTTCGGAGTTCCGGCAATGTACAATGCTTTAGCCATGCTGCCGGATAAGGTCATCAGTGATTACGACCTTAGTTCATTGAGAGTTGCCTCTTCAGCCGGGGCGAAGTCATCACCACATCTCATGGGGATACTGGAGAACAAGCTCAATCTGACTTTCTGCGAAACGTACGGCCTTTCGGAACTTTCCGTTGTTTCTATGAGCACTCTCGATAACCACAAACTGGGTACCGTGGGCAAACCGATCTGCGATCTCAGGATAGTTGCCGATAACGGAGAGGAGGTTGCTCCCGGTGAAGTAGGAGAGGCTGTTTTCAAGGCCCCCTGGATGATGAAGGAATACTATAAGGCCCCCGAACTCACGGCTCAGGTCATTAGAGACGGCTGGTTTTATACCGGAGATTTGGTCCGTGTGGATGAAGATGACTACCTTGAATATGTAGAAAAGAAATCATTCATAATAGTAACACAGTCAGGATTAAAAATATCCCCATGGGATGTCGAGGATGTGCTCTTAAGTCATCCCGCTGTCGCTGAAGCAGCCTATGTTGGGGTTGGCTGTGTCTCCGATGAACTTATTCCTACCGCCTTTATCGTCCTCAAGGAAGGGCAGGTTGCCAGCGAAGCAGTAATGGCCGCTTTCTGCCGCCAGAACCTGGCTGACTTCAAATTACCCAAGAAGTTTGAGTTCGTGGACAGTATACCCAGGACCGGCTCCGGAAAAATTTTGAGGCAACAGCTCAAAGAGAGACAGGATTGAAATCCTGCACCTTGGGCGTATTGCGTTGTTTTTCTTGCCTTGACTCCACCACAAGTATTCTATATCAGAAGGACCGCCGCAATAGCCCCACTACTCCGTAATCCCGGTACTACCACCAACATTGTATAATCACGGGTCAAACGAGATTCTATTTCCCCTTCTTTATCCACATCCTCTCACCATCGGTGATAAATTCGACTGTGCCGTCATCACTGGTACGGTATATATTTCCCATACCTGTCTTTTCTGCCAGCCTGGTTATTACCCCGTCGGCAGGATGACCATATTCATTATCAGCGCCTACTGAGATGACAGCTATTCGGGGATTAACCACAGCCAGGAACTGGGGTGTAGTAGAAGTATCGGAGCCGTGATGACCGACTTTGAGTACCGTGCTGTTCAGCTTGGCCCGGCCGTGTATCAGCTCAAGTTCGACTTCCCACATTGTATCAGCCGTAAGCAGGAAGCTTATCTCGTCCATGCTCAGCCGTAATACCATGCCATTGTTATCAATGTCGGATTCAGTGCCGGTCAAAAGAGGCCGGGGAGGATTGAGTACCTCCAGTAATACTCCACCGCCCAGATCGATTTGCTGTCCGGCTCGGGCAAAGCTGCATCTATTATCCTTCTGCCGGACTAACCGAAGCCACTCATTATATATACCGGACACGTAGGCTAAATCAGGGTAGAGCACCTGCTCGACATTGTATCTATTTAATACTTCCACCAGGCCGGTAACATGATCGGCGCTAGGGTGAGTCAACACTACCATTTCGATAGTCCTGTCCCAAAAGGGCATTTTTTCGCCCAACTCCAAACCGATTGCCTGCGGGCTGGGGCCGCCATCAATCAGCACCTGCTGATTACCTCTCTGAATAAGGATAGCGTCACCCTGTCCGACGTCAAGAAAACTGACGTGGAGCTTGTCATCCGGTGCAGTAACCTCAAAAAGCCATAATAACATAGCTGCGACTGCTAGGGACAGTAGCACCCACTTGATATATGTTTTGGGAATAAAATCAGATATCTTATTCATCCCGATCCTGTCCCGGTTTCAGAAATTTGACGGCGAGGGTACTTACTTTACGGCGGTTGCTGCTAAAGAAGATAGCCAGCGCTAAAGCCAGGTAGTAAATCCAGACCGCACTTAAGTTAAGGGAAATATCCAGGGAGGACAATGGGATAGCGGCGAAAGCCCTGATCACCAGCAAGAGGTAGAATAACAAAAGCCAGGTTAACCACCCGATAACCTGAGCTACGGGGAGGGCAAAGAATCCCAGAACACCGGATATAGCGCTGCCGGTAATAGCACCGGGCAGGGCGGGGAGAGCAAGCAAGGTAGCCGGGATAGCTACAAATGAGACAATGCCGAAGTAGTAAGCGATTAGCGGCCCGACTCCGATAATAGCCCCCAGGCTTATACTAAAGCCATCGCTGGTAAAATTAGCCGCGGTTACTATCGGCCTGTCTTCACCCATGGTTGCTCTGATGGCTTTTCTACCTAAAGTCCGGAAGAAGGGAGCAATCAGGATCAGGCCAGACATAGCCGCGAAGCTCATCTGGAAGGAGGCCGTCCACAGGATTTGTGGTTCGATAGCTACCATAATAGCAGCAGCGAAGGTAAGAGCGGTGATGGCACTGCGCTGTCTGCCGAGAATGTCGGCAGCAAGAAACAGGCTGGCCATAATTGCCGCCCGGACTATTGGCGGGTGCATCCCGCTGATTAGGGTATAAAACCAGATCGCAGCCAGTGCCAGCCAGATGTAGAGATAGTACCTTCTCCCCCAGAGCCAAATACCGGCGCCGAGCAGGACACCGGCTAGAATACTGAGATGAAGGCCGGAAATAGCCAGCAGGTGGGTAGTGCTGGTACGGGAGAAATCATCCTTGATCGATAGGGGAATATTTCCCCTGATGCCCAGAGTGACAGCCTGAGCCATTGACGCCTGGGGCTCAGGTAAAACCTGGGTCAAGGTTTGGGACATCCGGTTTCTTACCGAATAAACCCAAGCCAGTGGTTTAAGCCCCTTTTCTCTCGCTAGAATTTCTATTTCAGGGTAGGACATCAATGAATAAACCCCCTGGTGGGCAAGGTAAGACTGGTAGTCAAAGTCATTAACCGGGAGGGGTGTCTCAAGCTTCCCTGTAATCAGGAGTACATCACCATACTTATAGCCGGTATATCGCGGTACAAACAGCAACGCGGTACCTGATACCTTGTGCCATTTTGCGCCAGATCTCAATTCTTCGACCGACAAGCGTATTTGAGTAGTTTTATCCCTGACATCCGGATCAGCGCCAACGATTCCCTTGACCGTAACCGCTTCCTGGTTATTGTAAAAGCACAGTTGATTTTCATCAATAGCGGGCTGACTTGCCTCAAACCTGATGACACCCCCGAAAAAAGCGGCCAGACAGAGGCCGACTAAGATAATTACTTTCTTACGATGGCGGAGCCGAAGAACCAGAGGGAGAGGAATAAGCCCGGTGAGAAGAATGATCGGTGGTGGGCTAAATTCTAGCCATCCGCCCAAAAAGATACCGGCTAGCCAAGCACAGCTAAGATAAATAAGTGCCAATGTCCGTCATCCTGGATTTATTCGACTACAGCAACCAGTGGCTCAATCTGCCGGAAGATACTAGTCTCGATACCGCTTACCTTAGTCAGTTCACCGGTATTGCGGAAGGGGCCATGCTGGTTACGATAGTCTACGATAGCATTAGCTCTATCACTACCAATCCCGGGTAAAGCCTCAAGCAACCATGCTTCAGCCCGGTTAATGTCAACCTTTTGTGGAGAGTCTTTCTCCCCTGCCTCAGCAATATAGAGGCTGATGTTATCACATTCAATTCCGGTATTCGTATCCCCGGCAGCCTGAACCAGTATCGCTATGCTATCGTCGGCTCTTAACGGGTACAACCCGGGGTTTTTAACCGCTCCGCCGATATAGACCTCTCCTATTTGCTCTGCGGGGGGAGGGCTGGAGATGATAATCTCCGTAGCCTGCTTACCGCTATATCGTGACCAGACTAAGATACCCGCCGTGACAACAATAGCCAGTAGCGAAATGGCAAGTGGCGTCCAGCGTCTGTTTTCCATATCAGCCCTCCCGGTCCTGATTTACATAACAATATAGATAGCCATAAATGCAGGGGAATCTACCAAGTATAATTGGCATCCGGATGGTTAGGGCAACAGTATAATAGGAACCCGGACGATGTCAAACGCGATTACACGAACTAAAGCCAATAATCCGCTGCCTTATTGATAGAAAGCCTCCTGCTGAAGGCTATCCGGGGAAAGTGAAGAAGTGGGGGTATGAATGGATAGAGGGGAACTACCATCCCGCTTACATTTAAGTACTTTAAGTACTGCTGAGTACGGTACGCAGCGCTTCTTCCTGCTCCGGAGTAGTGATTGCTATTATCCTGTCCCCATCCCTGATTGTTGTGTCAGCAGAAGGAATGTGAGGCTTTTGTGACTGGTGGATAATTAGAGACAGCCTGCTTCCCGGTGGCAGGGGAAGCTCCTTTACCTTCTTACCGACTGCTTTCGAATTGGGCAGAATTCTGATTTCCACAATCTCCAGACCCACCTCGCCGAGGTCCTTCAGATGTGTCAGAGGGTATGTTGGCAGTTCTCCCTTGATGTGCTCCAGAATAACGTTGGTACTGTCTACCGTAATGTCAATCCCCAGTTTTCTAAAGACAATTTCGTTCTGGGGATTTCTAATTCGGGCTATGGTTCGAACAACATTGAACCTGTATTTGGCAACCTGGCAGGCAACCAGGTTATCTTCATCGTCCCCGGTTACTGCAATAAGTATGTCAGCCCGGCTGGTGCCTTGCTCAGCCAGAGTTGCCGCTTCGCAGCCGTCGCCACGAATGCAAACGCCACCCAGCTCATCGTTAATGATTTTGCATACCCCGGCATCCTTTTCAATAATGACTACCTCATGGCCTTCGCTCAATAAAGCTTTAGTCAGATAATAACCTACTCTACCACCACCGATGACTATGATATACATATTTCCGCTTCAGCTTTCCACCCTTTCTCTCAATATCTGGGCAAATATTGTGGTCGGGCTGATGGTCTCGAGCCCCATGGTACTGTACAACTCCTGGCGCAGGGGATCATAAATACGGCTGACCACTTTGGGCACATTGAATATATTCTTGGCGATTTGAGACGCCATAATATTACGATTATCACCCTGGGTAGTGGCAACGAAGGCATCCGCATCCTCTATGCCCGATCTTTTAAGAACTTCTTGATCAAGACCATTACCTACCAAGGCGTTGCCTTTGAAATTTGGGGGCAGCCTCCGAAAACTATAGGTATCCGTATCCAGAATAGTTACTGAATGTCCATCACCATCCAGCAGTCCGGCCAGTCTAGCTCCAACCCGACCGCAACCCATAATTACTACTTTCATAAACCAAATCCCTTTAGTTAGGTATTTGAGATAGGACCCAGATGATATAGTATGACGCGACAGGGGGCATTTTCAAGCACGTAAGGAACAACTTCACCCAGGCTAAACTCTCCGAAGCGCCTCTTGTAGGCAAAACCCATCACGATCAGATCAACCTCACAGCCAACGGCTTCATTAACAATGGCCGGCCCAACTTCACGGGCCTGGAGCACCTCGGTATCGATCTTGTAATTATGCTCCGCAGCAATTCTCTCTACGCGGTTCAGTATCTCTTCAGCTTTCTGAATTTCGGGTTTGATCTCGGCGTCCAGCGGCAGGTCACGTTTCAGCGTGATAACATAAATAACACGGACCTGGCACTTGTCCTGCTTACCCAATCTACAAGCGAACAGAATTGCTTCTTCATCGGCCTGACTGCCAATTACAGGTAACAGAATTTGGCTAAATCTAATTACTTCCATCTCACCTTGTTACTGAGCACCGATAATTATACTCCCCCGGTCAAGATACTACAACCATACTGCAATTCACCAGCTAAAACTTCATATTAGCTAGCGCCACTGCCAAAACGATGGAGCAAAGAGAGCAAACACCGTGAGCAGCTCAAGACGCCCTGCCAGCATGCATACTATCAGGGTAACCTTCCCGGCAGCAGGAACGAAGGCGTAGTCCAGCACCGGTCCTACCATGCCCAGGCCGGGGCCAACGTTCCCCAGGGTAGCAATAACAGAAGACAGGGCGGTTATCTGGCTAAGCCCGAAAGAACTCATTATCAAAAAGCTGACAATCATGGTAGTAAAGTACAGAACGGTCATACCGATGACACCGGAGACAACCTGCTCCGACAGCACGGTATTCCCCACCTTTAGAGGGATGACCGCCTGGGGATTAAAGGCGAGTGCAATCCGGCGATATGTATACTTCAACAATACCAGTATCCTGCTCACCTTCAGCGCTCCTCCCGTTGAGCCGGCCGAGGCACCGACTATCATCAGAACAAGCAGAGTCGCCTTGGCGAATGCCGGCCAGCTGTTAAAATTAACGGTACTGAAACCAGTTGTCGTCATGACTGAAACAACCTGAAAGACGCTATGTCTAAAGGCACTACCGGCAGACATCCCCATGCTGTTTATTAAATTCAAAGCAATAAGAATGGAAGCGCCGACAAGCAAACCGATGTAAAATCTGAATTCCGGGTTAACGAAAAGACGCCCGGGTTGACGTTTCCACAAGCATAGATAGTGTAGTCCGAAATTAACTCCGGCGATTATCATAAAGGTAATAACGATGCTTTCCACGATTACGCTGTTATAGGCACCGATGCTCAGGCTTCTGGCGGCAAAACCTCCGGTGGGCATTGTACCGAAGGTAATCGTTATAGCGTCGAATGCGGATATATTCCCCGCCTGCCAGAGCAGCATGAACTCCACAATTGAGAAGCCAACGTAGAGGTACCATAGCGACTTTACCGTATCCTGGATGCGGGCGGTCAACTTTTCTGCCTGAGGCCCCGGTATTTCAGCTTCGACCATGTGAGCAGCTCCTATGCCGAACAGAGGGAATAAGGCAACAAATAGTGTTATTATTCCCATTCCCCCCAGCCACTGAGTGAAGTTGCGCCACAGGAGAATACCTTGGGGTTGGCTTTCAATAGAGCTAAGGACGGTAGCTCCGGTAGTGGTATAGCCTGACATAGCCTCAAAATAAGCGTCAAGATAGCCAGGAAAAACTCCGGCCAGTTGATAAGGTATCGCGCTGAAGGCTGAAGCTAGCAGCCACCCGCAGGTGACGAAGAGTAGCGCTTCCCGTCGGCTGAATCTCCCCCCACCACCCGGAGTCAAACGCCAGAGCAGTAGACCTGAGCAAGCGGTGATGCCTGCTGAAATGGCAAATGACTGGGACACCGGTTCACCGTAGTAGCCACTCCAACCCGTAGGAAAGAGCATGGCTATACCGAGCCCTATTATCAGCAGTCCTAGATAGTGGAGAACAACCCTAACTCTCATATCTATTGTTTAGGTGAATAACTTTTCCACAGCCGGGATGAGCGCAAGCGGTGATATTACAATAAGGTGGTCACCCGGTTGTACCGTGCTGTCATCAGGCGGAATGATTACGGTATTGTTGCGAACAACAGCTCCACAGATTGCTCCCTTAGGCAGGCCTGCTTCTTTAATACTTCGTTGGGCTATCGGTGCTGTCGGGCCGGTCACAAACTCAATAGCCTGTACCTGCTCGCCACCGAGCATGGCTACCGAAATGGCCCCGCCGTGAAGTGCGAAGCGGGCGATTCTACGTGCTGTCAGTAAAGGCGGCGACGCTGCCACATCAACACCAACCGCTTCAGCCAGAGGAATATTCCATGGATTATTGACCAGCACTAGATTACGTGAGATTCCCAGGCTCTTAGCTAACAATCCGGAAAGGATATTCACTTCGTCGCTTTCGGTACTGGCAACAAAGGCATCGGCTAGTGGGACTCCCTGTTCGATAAGGAAATCCCGGTCAGTACCATCACCCTGGACTACTGCCGTTCCCTCCAGTCTGCCAGCAATCTCCTGGCTCCGGTCTTCGTTCTTCTCAATAATTTTGACAGGGACCCTACGTTCGCGCAGCCCTTCGGCAACAAGGCATCCGACACGACCTCCACCCAGGATAACCACACTACTGGCCGGACGCTTTGGTTGGACAAACATCTCCCCTAACTCATCCATAAACTCAGCAGCAGCAATCAGGTAAACGCGGTCACCCTCTTTGATGATTTCATCAGCGGCCGGGATAAAGATACCTTCAGCACGAAGAATAGCGGCTATCACACACGGCCTGGGAAAGGTGATCTTGTTTAATGGTTTGTCTATTGCCATCCCCTTTTCCGTTCTGAATTCCCTTATCTGAACGATACCATTGGCAAAGTTATCCACCGGCGAGGGATAAAAACTGGAGAGTATATCAATTATTTCTTTAGAGGCTTCAACCACCGGGTTGATAAAGAGGTCTACCCCGAAGGTCTTCGGCCGGATCACCTTTCTGGGGGCAGAGGGATCAGTGGCCGGGCTGATAAAATAGCTTGAATATTCGGGGCTACGAACCCGGGCGATCGTCATACGGGCACCCAGCTCCTTAGCAATAAGGCAGATTATCATGTTGGTTTCATCGCTATCGGTGACAGCAATGATTAAGTCGGCTCGATGAATCTCAGCCTCTATTATGGTCTTGGGTACTGCCGCATTGTCCAGAATGGTTGCCACATCGAGCTGACGGCGGACGTTCTCTATCGCCTTCTCAGACCGATCTATTACCGCTACCTGGTGGTTTTCCTGGACAAGCAAGGAGGCTATGTTGAAACCAACTACTCCGGCGCCGGCTATAATAATGTACATCTATTCAACCCTTCTTACTGGCAGGCAATCTCAAGAATCTTGAAATACTTTGCGAGATAGCGTTCCATTTTCCTTGAGACTTTTTCCGCCTGCGCAGTACCCGATCACCGGGACGAATGGTGGGTAATTCCTCAACAAAATCTTCTTTGTCGCTCCGTAGCGTACCTTTGGTATCCATTGGCCTCCATCTCTGATCCAGGCTTCTAAATCACAGCCATAATAATGGCACCGATTTAGGAAATGGTCAAGTGAGTCCCCTGCTCTCTACCATCCCACTTGAATTATTTTCCCACGGTTCGGAGAATTTTACCCACTCACCTGACTTCTGTCAACAAGACCACCGCTTGACAATTACACAGTCCTCATCTAAACTCAAAGTACATATTTTGTGCCTAGGCTTTTGGCATCCTAATCATAGTCATCATTCAAATGAAGTTATTTATACGTTCTTTGTCCACGGAGGAGAAATATTAATGGTCAGGTTCCCCTTTATACCTAAAGAAGAGAGTTTTTTTGGACTTTTTGAGCAGAGCGCCCGGAATATGGTCAAGGCAGCCGAGGAGCTGCATAACATGATGGATAACTGTGGTGATTTCGTGAAAAGCGCGGCTGAGATAGCCGAGCTCGAACACCAGGGCGACACTATTACCCATCAGATTATGGCTCAGCTACACCGCACCTTCGTTACCCCGTTTGACAGAGAGGATATAGCACTACTGGCCCATGCTCTGGATGACGTGACTGACTTCATTGACTCGGCGGCCGATGCCATCCTTATTTATAAAATAGATTGTCCTACACAAAGGGCTAAGGAACTGGCCGACGTCATCGTCCAGGCATCGATTGAGGTAGAGAAGGTGTTGCCTAAACTGAGGCGTCGTGCCGAGTTGAAGCAGGTGCTTGAGCGGTGTGTGGAGATTAACCGTTTGGAGAACGTCGCCGACCGGATATTCCGCTCGGCGATGGCCGAACTTTTTGATGATAACATAGACATCGCTCAGGTCATCAAATGGCGTGAGATATACGAATACATGGAAACAGCAACCGACCGGTGCGAGGATGTGGCTAACGTCCTTGAAGGGGTAGCCCTTAAGCATGCCTGATCCGTTTCTGATCCTGATTATTGCTCTGGCACTCGGTTTTGGTGTGGTTAACGGTTTTAATGATGCCGCCAATGCCGTAGCTGCTTCAGTTGGTTCCCGTGCTCTTTCCCCCCGAAATGCCATCATAGTGGCTGCCTGTTTTAATATGGCTGGTGCCGCTTCCGGCACGGCAGTTGCCAAGACCATCGGCAAGGGGATTCTAGTACCGGAGGCAATGAATTCCTACCTGCCGGTAATTGCCGCCCTGATTGCCATCGTTATCTGGGGGGCTATTGCTACCTACCATGGCGTACCGATAAGTCTTACCCATGGATTTATTGCCGGCCTGGCTGCTGCTGGAGTAGCCGTAGCCGGCAGCACGGCAGTGGTATGGAGTGTTATGCAACGGATTCTGGTCTCGGTAGCGGCTGCCCCCGCTCTGGGCTTTGCCGGCGGGTTTGGCCTAATGGTCGCTCTACTATGGATATTCCGCCGTAGCGCTCCGGCCAAACTACGAACTGTCTTCAGCCGTTTGCAGTGGCTTACTACCGCCTTTCTTGCTTATAGTCACGGTAAGAATGACGGCCAAATGCCAATTGGCATCATCACGATGGCTCTGGTAATTCATACCGGGCAGACCGGACTGTGGGACAATATTCCCTGGTGGGTAATAGGGGTATCAGCCGCCGCTATCAGTATAGGGACACTAACCGGCGGATGGCGGGTTATCAAGACAGTAGGAATGAAGGTTACTGCTCTGGAGCCAATTCATGCCTTTACGGCTAATATTGCCGCGGCAGGAGTAATTGAGGCGGCTTCGCAGCTGGGTATCCCGGTAAGTACCACCCACTGTAACAGTGCGGCTATCATGGGTGTCGGAGCTACAAAGAGACTCTCGGCAGTACGTTGGGGGGTAGCACGCCGCATTGTCGCTGCCTGGGTCATCACCTTTCCCGTCTGCGGCGGGCTGGGTTATTTAGTCGCCAAGCTAATGCAGCCGTTATTCTAACCAACTGACCTACAGGATAATCTCACGCTTTTTTACTCGGCACTTTTCCGCAGTAATGATTGCTTTGATCTCAGATACAGCCAGGTCAACCGCGCCCTCTTTGTTTACCACCACATAATCAAACTGAGATAGCTGTTTTACCTCTCCGCGAGCAGTTTTTACACGCAGGGCCAGATCAAATGGAGTTTCCGTGCTGCGTCGATCCAGCCGGCTGACAAGCTCTTCAATAGACGGCGGTATAATGATGATAGATACTGCCCCCGGCAGGATTTTTTTGATGGTTGCTGCTCCCTGGATATCAACCTTTACTATTGTATCCTGCCCGTTCCCCAAGGCTTTTTGAACCGGTCCCCGAGGCACCCCGTACCAGTTCCCGTAAACATTAGCCCACTCCAGTAATTCTTCTTTCTTGATCATTTCCTGAAATTCTCCCGGGGAGACGAAGTGATAGTGCTCATTATCTCTTTCGTTAGACCGCTTACATCGTGTAGTCACCGTGGTGACATACTGCAGGGGATAGCCGGACTGTCTTATCCTGCTCAGAAGAGCATCTTTGCCTACACCTGACGGACCGGAAAGGACTATCAGTAAAGGTTTTGCTTGCGGATCAAAAGGAGGCTGATTTTCACGGCTCACATTTTTCATCGCCCGGATCTAGCTTTAGCGCAGGGTTTTCTCGACTGGCTTGTAGCCGACCAGCAATGGTTTCCGGAGCCAGGGCTGCCAGAATAATATGTCCGTTATCGGTGATGATGACGGCCTTAGTTCTCCTGCCGTTGGTCATATCAATCAGTAGCCCCTTGTTTCTACCTTCCTGAACAGTACGTTTGGTAGGTGCTGAGTTCGGCGAAACTATGGCAATAACTCTGTTCATGGCTATGATATTGCCAAACCCAATATGAACCGGCTCCATAATCATTGTAAACACCTCAGAAATTAAGTAGTTTATATCTCTATAGTGCTTAATATCTTACACTTTTACCGACGATTACGCAACTGTTCTTGACATAGCTTCACCTTTACAATACCATAGCATAATCACCCGTTAAACAGAATTAACCCCGGCGGGATCGGCTTTCGATAAAGGAGGCTCAATGTTTAAAAAAATTCTGGTTTGTCTCAACGGCTCCGATCTTGCGGAGCAGATTTTACCCTATGCTGCCGAGGTAGCCCAGCTTTCTGGCAGTAAGGTTGTGCTTCTCGCGGTGACTATTCCACCGGGTGCTGTTGTCCAGCCGTTAATCGGTTACTACCACGCCACCCCGCTGGAAAGGATCCAGAGAGACGAGGAAGTAGCCGGAGAATATCTAAAACGTGTGGCAAGGAGACTGCGCAGGAAACGGCTTCACGTGGAGTGCGTCACTCTACCCGGAGACCCCGGTAAGACTATTGTCAGCTATGCTGCCCAGAATGATATAGACCTTATCGCTATGGGTACCCATGGGCAGAGCGGCTTGGGGCGGCTGGTCTTTGGTAGCGTAGCAGACTTTGTACTGAGGCATTCGGAGTTACCTATCCTGGTGAGAAAACCCGAGTACACCAAGAAATAAATGTCCTTCGGGTCATATTCAATTCATCTTCCTGACCGGAAAAGTAAGCCGGGTAAAATAGGTTAAGAGAGGCAAAATCACCCTTCTTTTTCATCGAAAATTCTAGTAGAATAGATTTTGATGGCAAAAGAAGAACTAACTCCTATCCGGCGGCAGTACCTAAAGATAAAGCACGATTACCCCCAGGCTATTGTCCTCTTCCGGCTGGGAGATTTCTATGAGACCTTTGACAGCGACGCCGAGCTTACCTCCCGTGAGCTGGATATTGTCCTGACTTCAAGGGAGATGGGTAAGGGGCACCGGATACCCATGGCCGGTATTCCTCATCACGCCCTGGATAATTATCTGGCGAGGCTTATTAATCGTGGCTATAAGGTTGCTATATGTGAGCAGGTTACCAAACCCGGTGAGAGTAAAGGCATTGTTGAACGTAATGTGGTGCGGGTGGTAACACCGGGAACAGTCATTGAACCAGGCCTTCTCAATAGCCGAACCAATAACTATCTGGTTAGCCTTGTTCTGGATGATGAAGCAGCGGGTATTGCCTACGTTGATATCACCACCAGTGATTTTGCGGTCACCCAGACACCTCTTGATCGGGTTAACGCCGAACTGGAGCGACTCAAGGCTTCAGAGATTATTACAGCGAACAGTTCTCAGTTATCCGATCTGGAACTATCATTCCCGTTAAGCCGCCTTGAAGATTATTGGTTTGAAATCAATGAGGCCCGACAAACATTACTCAAGCACTTTGGAGTAGCCTCTCTTGACGGCTATGGATGCAGTCACCTCCCCCTGGCAGTGAGAGCTGCCGGCGCCATTATTAGTTACATTCGGGAAACGCAGAAGGGAGTTCTGGGACAGCTAACCCGGCTTACTACCTATTCGACAGATTCGTTCATGGCACTCGATGCACAGACCCAGAAAAATCTGGAGCTGTTTCACTCTGGCCGAGAGCAGCGAACCGATGGCTCTCTGCTCTCGGTGATCGACCTGACCAGAACACCGATGGGGAGCCGACTGTTAAAGCGCTGGTTAGGGCAGCCTTTACTTGACATAACAGAACTAACTAAGAGGCAAGACATAATAAACTGGTTCTTCGATAACACATTGATTCGCAATCAGACAACTTCCTGGCTCGATAAGGTGGTTGACCTGGAACGGTTGATTAACCGGATCAGGAGTGATGTAGCTACTCCCCGTGAGTTAATCAGCCTGAAGCAAGGTCTGGAGATTATCCCCAAGCTGATCGAAGTAATCGATGCTGATAATGAAGATAGCGCCATCGGATTGCTCAGAAAAGAGCTCAGGCCCCGCCAGGATGTTATTGATTTAATTACAGAGGCAATAGAAGATCTACCACCATCTTCCTTAAGCGCCGGAGGCGTAGTGCGAAGAGGGTTCTCCGAGGAACTGGATAGCCTGCGTCTGGTAGCTAAGAATGCCAAGCAGTATCTGGCTAATCTAGAGCACCAAGAACGGGAGAAGACCGGGATCAAGTCGCTCAAGGTCGGATTCAATAGGGTTTTTGGCTACTACATTGAGGTCTCTAAGGCTAACCTCGGTCAGGTGCCACAGAGTTACATTAGAAAGCAGACCCTGGTCGGTGGTGAGCGTTTTTTCACGCCCGAACTAAAGGAGTACGAGTCCCTGATTCTGAATGCCCGTGACAGGATTGGTGAACTTGAAGCGGGTATCTTTCGCCGAATATGCTGCCAGGTATCTACAGCCAGCGAGCGTATTCTAGCCGTCGCCAGTGTCCTGGCTAATCTCGATGTCTTCTCCAGCCTGGCCGAGGTGGCAGTAAATCACAGTTATGTCCGACCAAGGTTGACCATGGACAGTGAAATAGTTATTAAGGGGGGACGTCACCCGGTAGTAGAGAGAGGAGTATCGACAAACAGCTTTGTACCAAATGATACCTATCTCTCCAATAGTGATAACCAGCTTATCGTCCTTACCGGACCCAACATGTCCGGTAAGTCAACCTATTTGAGACAGGTTGCCTTAAGCGTTCTGTTAGCGCAGATAGGAAGCTTTATTCCTGCCGAATCCGCTACCATCGGTCTGGTTGACCGTATATTTACCCGCATCGGCGCCGGAGAAGATATCGCCGCCGGTCAGTCAACCTTTATGGTAGAAATGGTGGAGACAGCCAACATCCTTAATAACGCCACACAGCGCTCGTTGATTATTCTGGATGAAATCGGGCGTGGTACCAGTACCTATGATGGACTTTCGATTGCCCGGGCGGTTTGTGAGTATATCCATAATAATTCCCGGTTGGGAGCCAAAACCATCTTCGCCACCCATTACCATGAACTGGTGGAATTAGCCAGTGTTCTACCCAGGGTAAAAAACTTCAACGTAGCGGTAACCGAAGAAGGCGGCAGGGTGGTCTTCTTATACAAGATTGTACCGGGTGGGGTTGACAAAAGCTATGGCATCCATGTTGCACAACTGGCCGGCTTGCCCAAGCCGGTAGTGCAGCGGGCTAATGAGATACTGAAGGAAATGGAAGAAGGCAACAGCAAGGAGACAACAGCACGAGAAAGACTAGGGCGAAAGAAAGAGACAGCCCGGCAGACATCGTTCTTCGGGCCAAAATCGCCGGTGGCAGAAGAACTGGAAAGACTTGACATAAACTCCCTGACACCGCTGGAGGCAATCAACAAGCTCTACGAATTGCAGAAGAAGGCGAGGGATGGGTAGCGCGGCAGACTATTACCCAAATAGATAGGCTCCGGGAAGGCGGCAGCGGTAATTTGACAGCTATCCGGTGCTGCCTGGTATTAGTGCATAATGTTATAGTAATTAATAAACTGAAAATATAGAAAGGGACATGAGAAGATGGGAAGAGTAGATGATAAGGTTGCCCTGGTAACCGGCGGTGCCACCGGCCTCGGAGAAGCTGATGCCCGTTTGCTGGCTAAGGAGGGAGCCAGTGTTATCATTACGACCAGGAAGAAGGTGGAGCAAGGACAGGCGGTGGTTGAAGAGATAAGAAAGGAAGGCGGAGAGGCCACTTTTCTTCAGCTTGATGTATCGAAAGAGGATGATTGGAAAAGGGTAATGAACGAAGTAGTTAAGAAATACGGTAAGCTCAATATTATCGTCAATAATGCCGGGATTTCCGTGGTGAAGAATGTTGAAGAAACCTCCCTGTCCGATTGGAATGCGGTAATGGACATTAATTCGACCGGAGTCTTCCTGGGGACTAAATACGGAATTGAGACGATGAAGGATAGTGGCGAACCGTGCTCGATAGTGAACATATCATCCGTTGAGATCCATATCAACGAGCCTGACTTTTTCGCCTATAATGCCGCTAAGGGTGCAGTGAGGAGCATTACCAAAACGGCAGCGATTCACTGTTGTGAAGCCGGGTATAACATCAGGGTCAATGCCATCTACCCGGGCTACATCTACACCCCGATGCTTGACGGGGAGGCCAGAGACTACGGACTGACCAGCGCACAGTACATGGCACAGCTAGCCGAGAAATACTGCCCCATAGGTCATGTCGGGGAACCGATGGACATCGCCTATGCTGTCCTTTATCTCGCTTCCGATGAATCTAAATTCGTTACCGGGGCAGACTTTATCATCGATGGCGGTATCGCGGCAAAGTAACCTGTAGCAACGAAAACCGGGCCTAGTCTACGCTTTCGACTACGTAGTTTCTCAGGATCCCAATCTCGGCTATACGTATCTCTATCACGTCACCGGGGCTCATCGGCCCGATGCCGCTGGGAGTACCGGTGGCAATAACATCCCCGGGTAGCAGGGTCATAATACCGGATATAAAGCTCACCAACTCCGGGACGGAGAAAATTAAATCGCTGGTACTGCCTCTTTGCTTTGACTGACCGTTAAGATAGGTCTCAATGCAGATATTGCCGGGATCAAGCTCGGTCTCGATGCAGGGACCAACAGCAGCAAAGGTATCAAAACCTTTAGCCCGGGTCCACTGCCCGTCCTGTTTTTGAAGATCACGCGCGGTGACATCGTTAAAACAGGTATAACCCAATACATATTCCAGGGCCTTTGCCGCCGCTACTTGACTTGCTACGGCTTTCATCACTACGCCGAGTTCCCCTTCGTAATCAACCCTCTTTGAAGAACGAGGGTAGATGATTTTACCCTCGGGACCGATTACTGATGTCGACGGCTTCATAAAAAGCAGCGGGTTAGCCGGGACGGGCATTACCAGCTCCCGGGCGTGGCTGTAGTAGTTAAGCCCTATTGCCACTACCTTGGATGGCGAGCAGGGTGCCAGAAGTCGGACATCATCAATGTTATAGTAGCGGTCAGACGGCTCCAAACCGTCATAAGGATTACCAGCGACAGCTTGGATAACCTTCTCTTCCAGTATTCCGTATTCAGGCTTCCTGCCGGTAGCAAAACGGATGATTTTCATTTTAACGTTGAGTTTACCAACCTTTCTTTTGGATTTCAAACCCCTCCAGTACCGGCAAAGACTCTCCCGGCAATTGCCGAATACAGCATAATAAGCCGATTTAGGACAGGTGCGGCTTGCAGAGGATTTCCTTGACCTTAAGGTTGAAGAAATTATGGGAATTCACCGGCCTTAACAAGATGGCAGTATCGGCGCCATGACCTGTGCCGCCGATAGAGATAACATCCTCATCGGTACGTACCAAGCCGCTATCAGCCGCCATCAGGGCTATTTCACAGGCAACCTTCACTCCCTGCCCAAAGACGCGCAGAGTATCGGCGATTATCATCCCCAGGACATAGGTATTATACTTATTACGCATCGCGGCACTCAGCCCGCCGAAGGCATGGGCCGTAGTCAGTATGACACCTTTCTTACTCTCAATGATCCGCCTGTTCTCTTCCTTGAATTCCTGACTTTCGGCTTCCCGCAGTCCGGTAACGTGGCTGACTATGATAACCTCCACCCCCGTGATGACATCAATAGCCCTTACCGCAGTAGCGCCGCTTGTCGATGCTACCAGAATTTTCTTAATATCCAGCTCCTCCGCTCGCTTGCGAGCGATACGGAGAGTCGCCTCGGTAGTCTCGCTACCGGGATGTTCAAAATATACGGTCCTTAATTCCATTACCCGGTTGTACCCCCCTTCTAATGTGCCGCAGTTACCCTGTTATTCTATCACATCCCCGTTGCCTGACTATATCGACTATGGTATATTTATCTGGTGGACGGTGAAATTTCTTTCATAACATCGGGTACGGTTACCACGCCCCAAGGCTTCCTGGCCGGGGCTACCTATGCCGGACTGAAAAAGAAGAAGGTAAAAGGTATCCTCGATCTGGCTATTCTCTCTGCGGAACGTTCCTGCACCGGAGCGGCTCTATTCACTACTAACAGGGTCAAGGCAGCCCCGGTGGTGCTATCCCGGCAGCGTCTACAGTCAGGCAAAGTAGGGGCGGTAGTAGTAAACAGCGGTTGTGCCAATGCCTGTGTTGGTGAGGAAGGTATTAGAGATGCCGTCGAGATGGCAGATTTGGCCGCCCGGAATCTCGGGGTATCCCCGGATACTGTTTTGGTTGCCAGTACCGGCGTAATCGGCAGACGACTACCGATGGACCTTATCAAAGCTGGCATCAAGCGCATTAAGGTCTCCAGAGACGGCGGGCATGATCTGGCACGGGCGATAATGACTACCGATACCGTTCCCAAGGAAGCAGCAGTAGCGGTCAGCAGTGACAACGGTAATTTTGTTATCGGTGGTGCGGTCAAGGGCTCGGGAATGCTTCACCCCAACCTGGCTACTTTCCTTTGTTTTTTGACTACCGATGCTGCCGTAGAGCCGGAATTCCTCAAACACGCTCTGCAAAAAGCGGCTGACGTTTCTTTTAATATGGTTTCTATTGATGGGGACACCAGCACCAACGATATGGCACTGATTATGTCTGACGGAATGGCGGACGTCACAAGCACCATTTCGCCAGGGGATTACCATTCCGAGATTTTTCAAGAAGCCCTTAACCGAATCTGTATCCACCTGGCAAAGAGCATCGCCCGCGATGGTGAGGGAGCAAACCGGCTTATTGAAATCAATGTTAGCGGGGCGGCCAGCATTGCCGACGCCAGACAGGTAGCCAAGACAATAGCAACATCGTCTCTAGTGAAGACAGCGGTACACGGCAAAGACCCTAACTGGGGCAGAATCCTGGCCGCGGCCGGTCGTAGCGGCGTTGAGATAGTAGAATCGAGGATCGGCCTATCTATCGGGAATATCTGCCTGGTAAAAGCAGGCTGCCCGGTATCCTTTGATGAAGCGGAAGTAGCAAGAATAATGGGCAACAGTGAGGTAGTGATAAACCTGGATCTTAACCTGGGTAGAGCTGAAACCACTGCCTGGGGTTGTGACCTGTCCAAGGAATATGTCGCCATTAACAGCGAATACACGACTTGAGTTTTAGTTACTCAAGACAGAAATAAGGGGTGTCTATTGAGCAGAGTTACCGTAATAAAGATTGGCGGGTCTACCTTAGGTAGCCATGATACCGCCCTGACTGATATCGTTGAGCTTCAGAAACAGGGCATATCATTGGTTATCGTGCATGGTGGTGCTAATGTGGTAACCGATTGGCTGAAGCAACAGGGAGTGACCACCAGTTTTATCCGCGGCGAACGAGTAACCGATGAAACAGCCCTCAAAATGGTAGCTGCCGTGCTCGGCGGCCTGGTCAATAAGGAAATTGTCGCTGCAATTAATAGCCAGGGTGGAAAGGCAGTCGGTATCAGCGGTATCGACGGAGCACTAATCCAGGGCAGAATCAGGAATAAAGAGATGGGGTACGTCGGTAACGTGGTCAGGGTAAACACAGATCTCCTGGATGCCCTGCTTGATTCTGGATTCGTCCCGGTGGTCTCCCCTCTCAGTCTACACTCGTTTGACAGACCGGATGATACCCCGTTAATGCTTAATGTTAATGGCGATACCGTAGCCGGTGAAATTTCTGCTGCCATTGGTGCGGAAAGGCTTATCTTTCTCACCGATGTTGCCGGTATCAGCGACAGTTCGGGCAGATTTATCCCGGCGCTGTCACCGCATGAAGCCGAGGCTTTACTGACTTCAGGTGTAGCTTCAGGAGGAATGATTCCCAAGATTAAAGCCTGCTTGAAGGCTTTATCCAATAGTTCGACTACCTGTATTATTATGGATGGCAGAAAGCCGCACGCTCTGCTCAAGCAAATCAACGGTGGTAGTAGCAGCACCACGATAAAGGTTATTTAGTTAATATGAATACTGGAATGAGCCACTGGCAGGAGCTTGAAAACAGGTACTTTATGCATACCGTGGAACGGACACCCCTGACCCTGATCAAGGGGAAAGGGGCATGGGTCTGGGATGAGAACGGCCGGAAGTACCTCGATTTTGTCGCCGGTTGGGCAGTTGACAGCCTGGGACACTGTCACCCGGCAGTAACCAAAGCAGTGATTGAACAGGTACAGACACTCATCCATACCTCGAACCAGTTCTATACTATTCCCCAGGTACAACTGGCGGAGATCCTCGTTCAGTATAGTTGCCTGGACAGGGTCTTCTTCAGCAATAGCGGAGCCGAGGCTAATGAAGGCGCGGTGAAACTGGCCCGGCGCTACGGGAAACGATACCGAGACGGGGCCTATGAAGTAATTACCGCCAGCAGCTCGTTTCATGGCCGTACACTGGCCATGGTGGCTGCTACCGGCCAGGAAAAGCACCAGCAACCCTACCTCCCCCTACCGGATGGTTTCACTCATGTGGAGTATAATGACATCGAAGCGATAAAAGCGGCTACTAAGGAAAAGACTTGCGCTGTGATGCTGGAACTGGTGCAGGGTGAAGGTGGAGTAAATATGCCCGATAAGGATTACCTGACTGAGGTGCGGGCATGGTGTGATAAGCAGGGCATTCTTCTCATTCTGGATGAAGTCCAGACAGGGGTGGCCCGACTGGGGACGCTTTTTGCCTATGAGCAGTTTGGCATCGAACCTGATATAATGACACTAGCCAAGGGGCTGGCCAGTGGTATCCCCATCGGAGCCACACTGGCCAAGGATAGGGTATCCGTATTCAGTCCTGGAGAGCATGGCTCTACCTTTGGCGGCAATCCGGTGGCGTGTGCCGCCGGGTACGCGACACTGAAGTTCATTATCGAAAATGATGTCGCCGGAAACGTCAGGGAGACGGGGAACTATCTGGCGTCCGGACTGGAGAAGCTGAAGCAGAAGTTTTCCTTTATTACTAATGTTCGTGGGCGTGGGCTACTATTAGCCATGGAGTTTAACAGTGATATTGCCCAGCCGGTGCTGATGGCCTGTCTTGACAAGGGGCTGTTGGTCAACCGGTTGAAGCCAAACACACTGCGTTTTATGCCTCCTCTAATCATCGGTAAAAGTGAGGTTGATGAAGCGCTGGGCATCCTGGAGCAGGTACTGGCCGGTCGTATTGCTTAAGAGCGGAGCTGTCCTATGGACATCGATAAGATCATCAACGAGATAGAAGAGGGAAGAGGTTACGGCAGCGAGCAGTATGTTACCGTGGGCGGTATGAATATTCGCTGCTCAGTGAGTGGCGATGGTCCTCCTCTTCTGTTGCTTCATGGCTTCGGAGAATTCCTGGAAACCTGGGACTTCAATTTCCACTTCTTGAGTGAACACTGCCGGGTATATGCCATGGACCTGCCCGGGCACGGCCTGTCTGACAAGCCATACCTCGATTACAAGGTTTCTTTTTTTACTGACTTTGTGATCGGTTTTATGGACAATTTCGGGATTAACCATGCCAATATCATCGGACACTCTTTCGGCGGCGCCATTGCCGCAAGTGTTGCCGCAAGCTTTCCGGAGAAAGTTGATAAGCTTGTCCTGGAATCCTGCTTCGGTTTGAGTAACGATATATCCCTGCTTCATAATCTGTGCAGTATGCCGGTAATGGGTAGCGTCGACAGCACGGAACCTGCGGTGAGGTCTGCCCTGGAGCACAGGGTAAGGATGGAATTCTATAATCCGGATTTCGTCGCCCGTGAGATAGCCGGAATGAGCTATCGGTTTATGCAGATGAAAGAGGCAAGTCGGGTGATGCTGAACATTATGCATAACTGGGTAGGCGTTAACGGCCTTAAGCCTGAGGTAGTCATGATAGACAAACTACACCTGATCAAATCACCTACTCTGTTCATCCATTGTGAGCAGGATAGGATCCACCCTGTCAATCTATCTCAAAAGGCTTATCGTCTCATTCCCAAAAGCAGCCTGAAGGTATTCAACGAGTGCGGCCATTGCCCCCATATCGAGAAAGCCGCCCAGTTTAATGAAGAGGTACTAGCATTTCTGGAGCGGGGTTGATTTCACTACTTTATAATGGAGGTTTATGATGTCGGGCAAAGTAGTATTGGCTTATAGCGGCGGGTTGGATACATCGGTAGCCATCAGATGGCTCAAGGAGAAATACGATCTGGACGTGATCGCTGTCTGCATTGACGTCGGCAATGAGCGGGACTTTTCACTAATTCGACAGAAAGCGCTTGACATCGGCGCTATCAAGGTATCGGTAATAGATGCTAAGAAATCATACATCAGCGACTATGTTTTCCCTGCATTGCAGGCTAACGCCATTTATGAAGGGCAGTATCCCCTGGCTACGGCTCTAGCCCGTCCTCTGATGGCCAAGCTGCTGGTAGAAGTGGCACGGGAGGAAAACGCCCAGGCAGTGGCCCATGGCTGTACCGGTAAGGGAAATGACCAGGTAAGATTCGATGTAAGCTTTAACGCTCTGGCACCGGAGCTCAAGATAATTGCCCCGGCCCGGGAATGGGGGATGACCCGCCAGCAGACCATTAGCTATGCTCAAAGTCACGGTATACCGGTGCCCATCACCGTAGCCAGTCCCTACTCAATCGATGAAAGCCTCTGGGGTAAAGCTATCGAGTGCGGTGTACTTGATGACCCCTGGGCCGAGCCCCCCGAGGAGGCATTTACCTGGACAAAATCACCCGATGCAGCCCCCGATGTGGCGGACTATGTCGAGATTGGTTTTGAAAGTGGTATTCCGGTCGCCATGGATGGTAAGAAGATGGATGGCGTCAGCCTGGTCAACCGATTGAACGAAGTGGCCGGGGGACATGGTATCGGCCGGATCGACCATGTGGAGAGCCGGCTGGTAGGGATAAAATCAAGAGAAGTATACGAAGCACCGGCCGCGGTAGTACTGCTTCAGGCACACCTCGCTCTGGAAGTAATGACGCTATCCCGGGACCAATTGCGCTTCAAACAGAGGGTAGCTCAGGACTATGCCGACCTTATCTATAACGGTCTTTGGTTTACGGCACTACGCCAGGACTTAGATGCCTATATCCGGTCTTCCCAGCGTTTTGTCAGCGGCACGGTGAGATTGAAGCTGTTCAAAGGGTGCTGCCGCGTGGTCGGGCGAAAGTCCCCGTTCTCGCTATATAAGCATAGTTTGGCCACCTATGATAAAGGTGACGAGTTTGACCACAGTGCCGCCGTCGGTTTTATCCACCTCTGGGGACTTCCGGCCAGGACTCAGGCACAGGTACAGGATACCAAATAGCCGGATGATTACCGGTATCGGTTAACATTATAGATATAGATTCAAACAGGGGGGAGAGAAATGAGTCTTATTCGGAGCCGTTTTCGTAAAGCGGCCAATAAGCTGGTAGCAGAGTATACCGTCTCTACCCATTTTGATTGGCGATTGTACCCGCAGGATATTGCCGGCAGCATTGCTCATGCCAGGATGCTGGCCCGCCAGCAGATAATCTCGGAAAGAGAGGCTGAGGCTATTACGGAAGGCCTTGATGCTATCCGGGAGGAGATAGAGCAAGGCAAATTCCAATTCAAGACCGAACTTGAAGATATTCATATGAATATTGAATCCCGTCTCATCGAGAAGATAGGCGAAGTGGGCAGGAAACTGCACACGGCCCGGTCGCGAAATGACCAGGTAGCCCTCGACCTGCGTCTCTTCACCAGGGAAAAACTCTCAGAGACCCTGGACAGCCTGAAGGATTTGCAGCAGGCGATAGTCGGACTGGCCGAAGCCAATAAGAGCATAGTGATGCCGGGGTATACTCATTTACAACCGGCGCAGCCGGTGCTGTTAGCACATCACCTGCTGGCCTATTTTGAGATGCTTCAGCGGGATAACGACCGGTTTCGCGACTGTCTCAGGCGGGTTGATGTTATGCCTCTGGGGAGCGGCGCTGTCGCCGGCGTAACCTATAATGTGGACCGCCATTTTTTGGCCCGTGAGCTGGGTTTCAGCCGGATAAGTCAGAACAGTATGGATGCTGTTTCGGACCGGGACTTTGTCCTGGACTATGAATCGGCAGCCAGCCTTTGTATGATGCACCTTTCCCGTCTGGCGGAGGAAATTGTTCTGTGGTCTTCCCATGAGTTTGGCTTCATCGAACTTGATGAGGCTTATGCTACCGGTTCTAGTATAATGCCGCAAAAGAAGAATCCGGATATTGCTGAACTGGCCAGAGGGAAGACGGGACGGGTGTATGGCCGGCTTACTGCCATGCTGGTCACTATGAAGGCACTGCCCCTGTCCTACAACAGGGACTTGCAGGAGGATAAGGAGGGTCTTTTCGATACCATCGATACGCTGCTATCCACCCTTAAGGTATTTACCGGTATGATCAGTGCTATTAAGACCAGTGCGAAAGATACCGAACGGGCACTTAAGCGTGGCTATATCCTGGCGACCGACCTGGCTGACTACCTGGTCAGGAAAGGGGAATCTTTCCGCTCGGCGCACGGTATAGTAGCCGGACTGGTGGGCTATGCAGAGAGAAAGGGTAAGTCCTTCAGTGAGCTTGACTTAAACGAATACAAGGAGTTTTCGCCGCTGTTTGAAGAAGATGTCCGCTCTATTAGCATCATGTCTTCTCTGACAGCCAGGGATGTCATCGGCGGTACCGCCCCGGAACAGGTGGAGCAGGCACTGGCCATCGCTAAAAAGATACTGAACGAGGCCGAGTATTGAAAGACATTCCTAAAGTCAAGCTTGCTCCGTCTATCCTCTCCGCCGATTTCGGCCGCCTTGGTGAACAGGTAGCCGAAGCCTCCGCTGCCGGGGCCGATTATATCCATGTTGACGTAATGGACGGGCACTTCGTACCTAATCTGACCATCGGGGCTCCGGTGGTAGCTGCTATCCGCCCCTGGACCAAACTCCCCCTGGACGTTCATCTCATGATCGAGGCACCCGAGCGGCAGATTAAGCACTTCGCCGACGCCGGAGCGGACATTATCACGGTTCACATTGAGACCTGCCCCCATATCCACCGTATCGTAGAAACAGTTAAGGGACTGGGGGTTAGAGCCGGGGTATCTCTTAACCCGGCTACACCGCTGGATATGCTTGACGAAATTCTTCCTGAGATCGACCTGGTTCTGGTGATGACGGTTAACCCCGGCTTCGGTGGACAGACCTTAATCAAAGGTACGCTGGATAAGATAGCCCGCCTGCGGAACGAGCTTGACCGTAGAGAATTAACGGCAGAACTGGAGGTGGATGGGGGTATCAATGTCGAGACAGCCCCCAGGGTAGTGAAAGCAGGGGCAGTGGTATTGGTAGCCGGAGCAGCAGTGTTTAACTCGCCAGGAGAGATTAAGGAATCCCTGGCAGCGATACGAACCAGCATCAACCAGAGCTTGATATGAGGTTTGGATTGGCTGGGGAAGAAGGATTCGAACCTTCGCTCACGGATCCAGAGTCCGCTGTCCTACCACTAGACTATTCCCCAGCGTGCTAAAATTATAGCGGCTGGAATGTGATAAGTCAAAAATGAACAATCTGGGCTATTTAGGTTATCTTGGATTCCTGGGTCTGCTCGGTGTGAAATTTCGTAACCCGAAGCTCTACCTCTTCTACGGGTTTTATGCTTTCTACATTTTCTTTTTTCTCTAGGTAAAGAAACATGCCGAACGGAACCGGTGAGAGCCTGGTCAACGAGAATTAGTTTGACATAATGATAGTTCATCTTTATGCCGAGTAAACGAACCGGCGCAGAAAGGGGAGGGGTATTTTGGCTGACCCAACCACTCTGGAGAAAACCCTGGGCATTTCCTTTAATAACGCTCAGCTCCTTGAGCAGGCACTGGTTCATAGCTCATTTGTCAATGAAAACCCCGCACGGGCACCAAAATCTAACGAGAGACCGGAATTTCTCGGCGATGCCGTCCTGGGGCTGATAATCGCCGAGAAGCTGTACCGGAGCGTCCCTGACGCCAGCGAAGGTGAATTGACCGACCTTCGCGCCGCACTGGTTAGAGGAGATACCCTGGCGCGGGTAGCCAGGGCCATCGGGATCGGAGCCCACCTCCAACTGGGCAGGGGAGAAGAAGCAAACGGGGGAAGAGACAAAACAACCAACCTCGCCGGAGCACTGGAAGCAATAATAGCGGCTGTCTTCCTTGACCAGGGTTTCGCCGCCGCCCGAGAATGCACTCTTAGATTGTTTCAAACAGAGCTGCATAGAGTGATCAACCAGGGCATTGAAATCAACTATAAGTCACGACTCCAGAAATTCATCCAGGAGAGAGGAGGCGAGACGCCTGTCTACTATGTCACCAGGACAGAGGGGCCAGCCCACAACCATAGCTTCACCGTCGAGGTACGAAGCGGCAACACCATCCTGAGCAACGGCACCGGCAAAAGCAAGAAGCTGGCCGAAACCGAGGCAGCCCGTTACGCGCTTGACAAACTGCTCGGCCAACCGCCGCCACAATCCACTTAGTCCGGGCAAACTCCAGACACTTTACACAATGGCCCCCCTTTGCTAAACTTCAATGCAAGGAGCATATCCTGTCTAATATTCAAACAGAGGTGCTGCTATGGGAAAACGAGACTACCGACAAAGGGAACCTAAAAAAGCCAAGAAGGAAACCAGGAAGATATTGGCTGACACTGAGGTACTGCCGGCTTCAACAGTAGTGGAAGTAATCAAAAAGGGAAAGAAAGAGGAGGCAGAGGAATAGTAGACTCGGGTTCCATAGCCGGCATTCCAGCCAAACTGATAGCATACCCTCGGGCATCAGGTCTACCGGATCCTGTTAGAAAGTGGAGAGTATATGGTCAGCGATTTAGCCTCGGTCCAGGTGACTGTATATGGCCATGTCCAGGGTGTCTTCTTCCGTGACTTTACTTTAAGGTGTGCGATAGAACTGGAACTGACCGGCTATGTGCGTAACCTGACCCAACATGCCGGGGTAGAAGTCATCGCAGAAGGGAAAAAAGACCATCTGGAAAAGCTTGTCAGCCGGCTTGAGATAGGGCCAACGGCAGCAAGAGTAACCGAAATAGTCACCAGATGGTCATCTTATACCGGGGTTTACCCGAGCTTTAGCATCAAACACTAGCCAGACACCGTCAGGACTCGAACCCCACTTTGGCTACCTTAATCAAATCGAGGTACTCTGTGCGAATCCCGACCATCTCAGAGGCTTCAACATCAACCTCATAGGGCTCACCGACAAATATCTTACCGAAGTCTTCAATCTCACCTTTAGTGGGATCATCTCCACTGACAAACTTCTGACTGGCCTCGATAATACCCAGGTCGAAGGGTAGGGTAAAATAGAGGTCGGTCAATACTCTGTCGATCCCCAGCTCATACAGATCCGGCCACCCCCCCCGCTCTCCACCACCATACTTGGTACTGGGCAGCAATGACAGCAGGTTGGCCAGACTCAGAACACCGCTTCCATGAGTAACCCTTAACGGCGCAACCGTTATCAGATAGTCACTGGACAGGATGACATTAGGTATCCAGAAGGTCGGTACTGCCAGAGGCTTAGGCAAAGGATTGTCCACCTCAACCCAGATACAGTCCTTAACATCCAGCATTATGACACGAGGAAACTTATAGCCCAGGTCATGGTATACCGGCTTGACCGCTGCCCCTCCCGGCAAACCTTCCAGCAGCAGGATATCAGCCTGACTAACCCGCCTAATGCCGTCTATTATCACCGATAGTATCTCCCGGCTGGTGGTTACCGGATATGGTTGTGAATAGCCGGCACTGGGTTTAATCAAAACACGTCTCGCCCTGGATACCACCGGCGGTGGTTCAAAAACAAACTCGGAATCCTTAACTATCAATGCTACTCCCTCTCCCAGTCAAGCATCAACACCTTTACGGTATCCCCCGCCGACACCCCCGGTCTGTCCTCAGGAACAATCGCCAGACCGCTAGCTAAACTCATCGAGCTCAGAATCCCCGAGCCCTGAGGGCCGGTTAGACTGGCAAAGTATTGGCCGTCACGCTCTTCTACCACAACCCGGACATAGATACGCCGCCCGTCATCATTAACTACGGAATTCCTGATCACCGCTTGAATGCTGGGTTTAGTCAAATTCTGCTTACCCATCATCTTCAGAATGGCAGGGCGTACAAACAGCTCGAAAGTAACCATGACGCTGACCGGATTACCAGGCAAGCCAAGATGAGGTATTTTCCCCACCGCACCGGTACTCCCAACCACATTAATCATACCGAAGGCAAGCGGCTTACCCGGCTTCATTCTAACTGTCCAGAAGGCAATCTCGCCCTGTTTGACTAAGACATCCTTAACGACATCATAATCTCCCAGAGAGACACCGCCGCTGGTTACCAGCATGTCAGCTTCCAGTGTATTGCGAAGGCTGGCCACCACCGAATCCTCACTATCACGAGCTATACCCAGCATCTTCGGAATCCCCCCGTAACGACGCACCAAAGCTGCCAGACTATAACTATTACTGTTGTATATTCTACCAGCGGGTAGAGGCTCGCTAACATCCACCAGCTCATCGCCGGTAGCTAGAATAGCCACCTCGGGACGGCGGATAACCTTGACCGTACTACGCCCCAGGGAAGCCAGGACACCAACCTCCGCCGGTCTGATTACCAGCCCCCTGCTTAATACCTTTGCTCCCCGGCGAACATCCTCGCCCGCCCGGCGAATATCAAATCCGGCCTCCACCTCTTTAAGAATACCTATCTCATCGGTAGACCCGGCTCGTGAAGCCTCATCGGTATCCTCAAATCTGACGATACTGTCGGCACCTTCTGGTACCGGAGCACCGGTCATAATACGGATAGCGGTCCCCTCCTCCAATCTACGCCCGGGAATATCGCCGGCCGCCAATGTATCGATAACACGCAAACACCGCGGCTTCTTTCCGCTGGCTCCTTTGCTGTCCTCAGACCTGACCGCATAACCATCCATAGCCGAGTTATCCCGCGGCGGAATGTTAATACCGGAATAAATATCCTCGGCCAGAACCTGACCCAAGCAGTCCAGAATGGGCCGCTCCTCCACTCCGAGCACATAGACATAACCAAGGACCTTATCCAGCGCTTCTTCAACGCTTATCATAGCCTATTCACCAAACCTCTCGGTAAATGCCTCTTTAACTTCCCGGTAGTATAATTAGACAAATTCAGGCGCATAGTATAAAACCTCACGGTATCCTTGCCTCAACAAACCTTACCCTGAGATCACCGGGAAAAGCACCCAATCGATATACATCTATTTTACCACGGAGGTCAATAGCCCTTAAGCACGATCGGCTGATACCAGTTGGGGAGATAGATAATGCCCCTCTCTTGATAAAAAGAAAAGGGGCACGAAGAACTAATAATCTATAATTACCTGCCGACAGGAGTCAAAAACTAAGTATCTCGCTAAAACCCGGTGAGAGCCAATACCTAACCGGTCACATGATGCACATGGGCGGGTACGTAGGGCAGCAGGGCCAGGTGTCTCGCTCTTTTGATAGCTATCGCCAGAGTCCGCTGATGCCTGGCGCAAACACCGGTCTTACGCCGCGGCGTAATCTTCCCTCTGTCGGTAATAAACTGCTGCAGCTTTGACGGGTTCTTATAATCGATCGTTTTTGCCTTAGCGACGCAGAATGAACAGACCTTTCGCTTGGGTGCAAATCTCGACCCGCTCCACTTTCGTCTCTCCCCATTATCGAATCTATTAAATTGTCGTTCGGCCACTACCTATAAATTCCTCTCTAACTATTTTCCCATTAAAACGGAATATCTTCCGGGCTGACTTCATCGCCTTCAATACTACTCATTCCCTCCTCGGGAAGAGAGGCTGCCGCTACGCTGGGTAAGAATGTTACGTGGTCAGCCACAATTTCATTGCGGAAACGCTTTTCGCCATCCTGACTATCCCAGGTGCGTGTGCGTAACCTTCCCTCAACATAGATCAGCCTTCCCTTAGCCAGGAACTGATTGCACTGCTCCGCCAGTCTATTCCAGGCGACCACAGTGAACCACTCCGTCTCCTCCCTGCGTTCACCTTGACTGGTAGTATATCTCCAATTAGTCGCAACACGAAATGAAGTCACCGGATTGCCGTTCGGGGTAAAGCGCATCTCAGGTTCGCTGCCAAGATTACCAATGATTATCATTTTGTTTACGCTCGCCATTACCTCAATACTCCTTTTCCTCTCCAGATCCTTCGAATACAGCTCCACCCGCTATTCAGGCGCCAGGCCTTATCAGCAGATATCTCAACACATCCTCGGAAATCTGCAGGCTGGCTTCCAACTGTTTGCACAATGAAGGCTTAGACTCAAACCTGCTCAGTACATAGCTGCCTTCCGTAAAGCTTCTTATCGGGTAGGCCAGCTTCCGTTTGCCCCATTGTTCCACGGAAGCAATAACGCCGCCCCTTTCCGTGATGAATCTGCTTACCTCGTCGACTTTAGCCTCTAACTGCTCGTCGACAACCTCCGGGCTGATAACCATTACCAACTCGTAGCCTCGCTGTGGTATGTCTTCTGTCCCTAAAACCTTTTCTTTTTCCGCTATTTTCTTAACTGCCATTTATTCCCCAAAAAATTTAGTAAGCTATTATATCATACAACAGATTGGACAAACAATACGTATCAAAACACGCTGGCCAGCTTGACACAACACACCGATATTGATAGACTTTAGCAGGTAATCCGCAATGGCCCCGTGGTGTAGCGGTCTAACATGCCACCCTGTCACGGTGGAGATCGGGGGTTCGAATCCCCCCGGGGTCGCCATCTAGTTATGTGGAGTACATGTTGTCTCCAATATCTCCAGTCATCCGCAAGTCTCCTTCCCCATAACATTTCAAGCGATTCCCTCGAAACAGGTTGACGTATGCCCTGGCACACGTTATGATTCTTTCCGGAAAAGCGCACCGGGCCACAGTTTATTCTCATTACAGTTACGGCCCGTGAATAGAGAAAGGCGATGAAACGATACGGCATTTTCTCCTCACTGGCATCAGGTGCTATCCTGTCCTGTCTGATGACAGCACTCTTCGTTACGCCCTCTTATGCTGCGGATAAGGGTACGCTGACCCTGGAAGTAGACCAGGGTGAGATAGGTGATATCGTTGAGATCGACGGTTATGATTTCGATGCCGATACCAGGCTAAACATATACTTTTCCCGAGATAAGGCCAGTGTAGACGACCGCTTATCCAGCGAGATTACCAGCTACGAAATAACAGGTCTGGTTTCGGTTGACGAACGTGGCGATTTCATCTCTCCGCACTCCTTCAAAATCCCTGAAGAACTCAACGACGGCAGGGATAGTGCAGAGGTATGGAGCGGGACCTACTACTTTTACGCCACCTACCGCGACGACAAGTATATTGTGGCATCGGTAAAATTCACCGTTGCCAGCGGCGAAATCGAGCTGACGCCGGAGGAAGGTGCTGTCGGCAGTGAAGTCAGCATCAGCGGTAAGGACATGCGCCCCGCTGAAAAAATCACCATTGATTATGATAATAGTAAGGTTGACATAATAAGTGGCGATGCTATCACCGACAGCAACGGCGAGTTCCTTTGTACCATCATTATTCCCGAGAGCATTGCCGGCTGCCATACCATAACCGCCGCCGACGAGTCGGGCAATAAGCCCGGGGCTGATTTTACGGTAAAACCCGAGATAACGCTGGATAAGTCAGAACAGACGATCGACGGACCGGTAAATATCAGCGGCAGCGGCTTTGCCTACCGCTCCGATATAACTGTTACTATCGACACAGACAGGATTGCCACTACCCCGGCATCCCTGCACACCAACCATTACGGCAGCTTTACGGGAAGCATCACCATACCTTACTATTCCATCTATGTTGGCGGCAAGCCCAGCAAGGTTACCGCCCATGACACCAGCGCCAACTCTGCTTCAGCAGATTTGACCGTTTTGTCTCTCCCTGCCGGGATAACCCTCGAACCGGCTACCAGCCTAGCCTCACCCGGTTACGTCGGAATGGAGCTTACCGTTACCGGCACCCACTTCACACCCGGCAGCAGCGTCACCATCGCCTATAACGGCAGCACTAGCACTCATACCACAACTGTCTATACTGATAGCCTCGGGGATTTTTCAGCTACTTTTGTCGTCCCCGCCAGTGCTGCCGGCATCCACCAGGTAACGGCAGCCGGCAGTGACGGCAGCATAAGCTCGCTCTTTACCATGGAATCGAAGCCGCCGCCAATCCCGGTAACTCTAATACCCCAGGTTACCACTGCCGCACCTGTAAAGACGCGCTTTGACTGGCAGGATGTTACCGACCCCAGCGGCGTGACCTACCTTCTCCAGATTGGGGCTGACAGCAGTTTCAGTAACATACTGCTGGAGAAAGAAGGGTTGACCGGATCGGAATACACCCTTGCTGAGAAAGAGGAGCTCGAACCACGAGGCCAGGATATGCCATATTACTGGAGGGTGAAGGCGATAGACGGCGCCTTCAACGAGAGCGGCTGGACTGCTCCCGGTTCATTCTATGTAGTATCCCCTGCGACGTCAGCATCCGCCTGGACCAAATACCTATGGATAGCAATCGGGGTGCTGGTTTTCCTCCTCATATACCGAATAAGGAGAGGGGGAACTGTGTAGCCGGGGCCGTACCGGTCGTTATTCAATCTTCAGGCCGTAAATACTGGACTATCGTGGCAGCCTTTGCTATCATTTACTACTAGCCCATTCGGGGGATTGTGTCCGGCACGAGAGTAAGGTAGCATAGGGAAGGATAAGGTTAGGACAGTTTAAGGGAGGAGGAAAAGGGAGAAATGACCGATAGCAAGATCAACCCTATGCTGACCACAAGCGACGTAGCCCGCCTGCTCAACGTCCACATCAACACGGTAAGGCGCTGGAGCAACCAGGGGATAATCAAGACCTATCGCATCGGCTCCCGGGGTGACCGCCGGTTCGACCGCAAAGATATCGAGCAGTTTCTCCGCCGGAAAACAAGAACAAAGTAGACCGTTGAGCCGGACATTCTCACCGGATGGACCCGGTGCCTAAGTACAGCATTGGCTTATTTGTTAAACATAATGTAATGTATAGATACTATATATAGTGGTATAATACAAAACAATAAAATATTAGCACCTATATCCCTATAATACCTGACTGAGAGGTAGCTTGAGTGAATAAGATAATCGTAATGATAATTGATGAACAGCCCTTTTTCCGGACCGGTGTCCGTCAGGTATTATCCCAAGAGGCTGACTTCAAGATAATGGACTGCGACCCGACTCAGGACCCGTTAGGGATGATCGAAGCCAACATGCCCAACATAGTCCTGCTGGGCTCGGACCTCGGTGCACACAGCGGTCTGGAACTGAGCCGGAGAATTGCCCGCTACTACCCGAACACCAAGGTAATAATGCTGAGCCCCAACCCCAACGATGAAGAGCTTTTTGAGGTTATCAAGACCGCGGCCGTCGCCTGCCTGAGCAAGAATGCTGATACAACAGAGCTGATCAGCACCATCAGACGGGCCTGTCGGGGTGAATACCCAATAAACGATAGCGTCATAAACCGGCCCAGGATCGCCGGCCGCGTTCTGGAGCAATTCCAGAGCACCTCGCCGATATCAAAAACAATGGAGTCGGTCATCGCTCCCCTCACCAACCGGGAGACGCAGATTATGAGATACATCGCCGACGGCAACACCAACAAGGAAATCGGGCTGGCCCTGGGCATCAGCGAGCAGACTATTAAAAGCCATGTCAGTGCTATTCTGCGCAAGCTGAATGCCAATGACAGGGCACACGCGGTCGCCCTCGCCATACGCAGCAGCTTGATCTCACCGGAAAGCAGGAAACAAGAGCCGTCTCAATAAATAGCTCTAATAAAATCTAAATGACGGCTGCCAGGGTAATCAGCCAGGCGGTTTAAGAACAAAGAAGATGGACAATAATAGAAAGAAAGCCGGGGATAACGCCGATACACTCGACCTTAGCAAATCGAAGGACTTCACCGGGGAGCAATCGGAGGAGAGATCACAGCCGCGGCCGGAAGATGAAGCGGCGCGCGATACTCCGGCCCAGCAGCTAAGGCAGGTTATTCCCGCAGAGGTGTTACAGCTTATTCCCGAGGTCATGGCAAGGCGTTACAACGCCATCCCTATCAGCGTCTCCGGCCATACCCTGAAGGTCGCCATGGCAAATCCGACCGACATCTTCGCCCTGGAGGCATTCTCAGCGAACAGCAAGAAGAGAATCAAGCCGGTACCTGCCGATGCCAAGGACATCAGGAGCGCCATCGACTTTAACTACAAGAACTATGGCGAGATCGAAAAACAGATTTCCAGCATTGCTATTCCTTCCGACGCCCTCGACGAAAGGCTGGCCATCGATGCCGTTGTCGATGCTCCGCTGGCACAGGCGCTTAACCTTATTATCGAGGAAGCAGTTCGCTCCCGCTCATCCGATATCCACATCGAGCCGCAAGAGGACAGAGTGAGGATACGCTACCGCATCGACGGCACACTGCATGACATGATGTCCCTGCCCTTGAACATCCACCGGGCCATTATATCCCGCATCAAGATCCTGGCCGATATGAACATCGCCGACCATCATCACTCCCAGGACGGCCAGTTTTCCACCAAGGCTAAAGGGCGTGATATTGATATCCGGGTAGCTACCGTTCCCACCGTTCTCGGCGAGATGGCAGTTCTGCGCCTCCTAGACAAATCACAGGCTGTGCTCGGGCTGTCCGAGCTGGGCTTCCTCCCCGACAGCCTGGAGAAGTACGCAAACCTGCTCAAGGTCCCCTACGGGATGATCCTCATCAGCGGCCCCACCGGAGCCGGCAAGACGACCACGCTCTATGCCTCGATCAACTCACTGGACACGATAGGCAGAAACATAATCACTATCGAAGACCCTGCCGAGTACCGCTTCCACGACATCAACCAGATTCAGGTCAACCCACAGGCAGGCATTACCTTTGCCAGGGGACTGCGGGCCATACTCCGTCTCGACCCCGATATCATAATGGTCGGCGAGATACGTGATACCGAGACGACCAACATCGCCGTCCAGTCGGCTCTGACCGGACACCTGATGCTCTCCTCTATCCATGCCAGCGATGCCGCCGGCGTGCTTACCCGCCTCATCGACCTGGATGTGGAGCCATTCCTGATCGCATCGTCAGTTATCGGCGTGGTGGCGCAGCGGATGGTACGCCGCATATGCCCCGACTGCGCTCACCTTATCGAAGCACCGATGGTAGAGCAGGCGGCATACCAGAGGGAGATGTCAGATAGCAGGAAGGAATTCTACTACGGCACCGGCTGTGCCTCCTGCTCCTATACCGGCTACCTCGGCCGTACCGGAATATTCGAGATACTGCTGATCAGCGACAGTATCAGGGCACTCATTATTAAACAGGCTTCAAGCAGCGAGATTCGTTCTCAGGCGATTGCCGAAGGTATGATCCCGATGATGGGTGACGGAATGCGCAAGGTAAAGGAGGGCATCACCACTCCCGCCGAGGTGCTGCGCAGCGCCTACTCTCCCGATTTAAAACCATTAGGTTAAAAGATGAAATATGCCTATGTAGCCTACACCAAAAACAAGAAACTGGTTAAGGGCCAGCTGGAGGCCAACAGCGAAGAGACCGCCGCCAATCTGCTGGGTTACGGCGGCTACCAGGTGCTCAGCTTAAAAGAGGTGGTCCCCTTCTTTGACAGTAAGCAGATGTTTGCCCGCTTCAACCGGATCAAGCCGTCGGAGATGGTGATGTTCTCCCGCCAGCTGGCTCTGCTGCTTGAGTCCGGCACCGATATTGTCACCTCGCTGGAACTGCTGCAGGATCAGGTAACCAACTCGAGCCTCATGAAGATTATTACTCAGGTTATCTCCGATATTCGCGGCGGCAGCTCGCTATCGGCAGCGATAAGCAAACACCCGCGTGCTTTCTCACAGCTATACTACCGGGCGATGGCGGCCGGTGAGCAGGGCGGCAACCTGGAAGTGGTTCTACGACAGATGGCCGACCACATTGAGAGAGCAGCGTTAACCGAAAAGAAGGTGAGGGGAGCCCTGATGTATCCCCTGGTTGTTATCATTGTAGCCATCGCTGTGGTATCCATGCTGGTTACTCTGGTATTACCCCATTTCAGCGACCTTTACCGCGCCATGGGCTCGGACCTGCCCATTTTACCCAAGATGCTCATCGGCTTCAGCGACTGGGCACAAAAGTACGGGCTCTATGTTTTGATCGGTATCATCGTGGCCTTCGGCGGTATTACTGTCTATATCAGGACCGCCCAAGGCAAGTACCGCTGGGATAAGTTCATGCTTAATGTACCGCTCATCGGACGCATCAACCTGCTCAATCAGCTCTCCCGCTGCTGCCGGACGATATCACTGCTCTTCCGGGTCGGCGTGCCCCTGCCCGAAATTATCAGCGTTACCATCTATAGCACCACCAACAAGATAATAGAAGAAGCTTTAAGCGGGGTGCAGGGTGATCTGCTCAGGGGCGAAGGCTTGTCCCGGCCGATGTCGAAAAGAAAGGTTTTTCTCCCCTTAATGGTGCAGATGACTAGTGTCGGTGAAGAAACCGGCAACCTCGACAAAACACTGGCTACCGTCGCCGATAGCTACGAAACCGAGTCGGCCGACAGGACCAGTGCCGCCGTGGGCATGATTCAGCCGGTAATGACAATCATCATCGGGCTGATAGTCGCTTTCGTCGCCATTGCCTTGATTACCGCAATGTACTCGATATACGACCAGTTTTAATAACAGGAATAATCATGAAATGAAAAGCGAAAAGGGCTTTACCCTGATCATGGTGCTGGTCGCCATCGCCATACTTGGTCTGATAGCAGTCATCTTCGCCGGCGGCATCTCTACGGGTGCCAAGTCAGTCTTCGTAAGCGACGAGCGGGTTACCGCGGAGAGCCTGGCCAGAAGCCAGTTGGAGAGTATCAAGAACCAGACTTATATTTATTATTCCGATGACCCGCACGATACGTATGACATAATAAGCACCCCTGAAGGCTATATTATTAACCTCGATGTTGCCCCCTTCGACCCGGATACATCAACCCCCTACAGCGAGAGCGACGGGGTTTTTGACGGCGATGACGGCATACAAAAGATAACGGTAACGGTTGACCACCATGATAAAGAAGCCGTGTTTACCCTGGAGGATTACAAGGTAGACCGATGATTACGCGCATGTCGGGGCTGCTACTCAAGAACCAGCGTGGATTTACCCTGATCGAAATACTGATCGTGGTCGCTATCGGTAGTGCTATCGCCGTGGTAGGCAGTATGGCAACCCGACAAGTAATGCTGGAAACCGTCCGCAACAACAACCACGAGATTGCGGTAAGGCAGGTACAGAACGCCGGATTCTGGGTAACCCACGACACCCAGACTTCCCAAACCGTAGCGGTCGAGGCAGATGCCGACGGCCTACCCCTTACCCTTACCTGGCAGGATTTTGAGGGCACCAACGAATATCAAGTGGTCTATTCTCTGGAGGAAGTGGAAGGCGTGCTCAACCTGAAACGGGAACACTACACCAATAGAATCGACAACCCGGACCCCGATGCCACCAGCTATGTCGCCAAATATATCGATGACGACCCGCTGAAGACCAGTTGTAGTTTTGCTAATCCCGTGCTAACATTTACGGTAACCGCTACTGTAGGCGGCGGCTCGCTGCAGGAGCAGAGCGAGACCCGGGTATATGAGATTGTCCGTAGACCTGACGGCAGTTGATGTCCAGGCAGGAGGGCAAGAAATGATACGCAGAATATGGAATAAGATTAACCAGGAGCGGGGTGTTGTCCTGATTGTCGTCCTCATCCTGCTGGCGGTGGGCGGGCTCACCATCGCGCCGATGCTGTCCCATATGAGCACCGGGCTAAAGGCCGGCCAGGCCTACGAGAAGAAAACCAACCAGTACTATGCCGCCGACGCCGGGGTGGAGAATGCGCTGTGGCAGATAACCCGGGAACAGCGGCTCCCCGAGTTTCCCAGCGAGCCAGGCGACCAGTGGCAGTATCCGATTGAAGACCTCAACGGCAAAAGCATTACCGTGACTATAGAGTACACCGGGAAAGATGCCGCGGGGAACGATATCTACAAAATCAACTCCGCTGCCAGTGATGACAGCGGCAATACCGCTATTGAGTCCTACGTTACCTTCGGCGGCGGCTTCGCCTTCCTGCTCGATAACGCCATTACTGCTGTCGGTGACGTTACTCTCATGCCCGGAGTAGTGGTCAACGGAGATATTCAGTATAACGGAGATCTTTCATATAACCCCAATCAAGTCACCATTAACGGTGAAACGTCCGATGACCCGATACCCAGCTGGCCCACTGCTGAGTATTTCTCCGATTATTACCATAAAGACGTCGATGGCCTGACCTGTGTGCCCGACGGCTACAGCATTGATATCAGCGAGGGCACCGAAGCCAACCCGATTCTGATCGGGCCAATCTGCTCGCAAGGAAACCTGACCATCACCGGGACAGACGGAGTAGCCAGGCTGGAGGGGACAGTCTACGTCGGCACGCAGTACAGCAAGGTAGGGGATTTTAACATTATGCCGCAATGTACCCTGCAGCTCAACGGACAGACCATCTTCGCGGAAGGAAATATTAACTTTCAACCGCTCTGTATCACCTCCGGAGAGGGATGCATCATCGCGGTAGGCGATATTGATTACCAGCCCAATATCAGCGGCGAAGATTTTGTGGCACTGATGTCCATCGAAGGAACGGTTCACCTGCAGCCCGGTAACGACTTCTACGGATGTATTATTGGCGACTCTTCGGTTGAGCTTTGGCCGCACACCTCTCTCAACTATATCGCCCCCACCGAGGGAGGTATTAACTTCCCTGGTCTGGACGAGGATGACACCAGCATTATGGAACTTAAAGTCCGCACCTGGGAGACCAGCTAAAGGCAGGATATTGAATGAAACTGGGTAGAACGGCCCGGATAGTATTGATAGTAGGCGCCTTCATCGTCGCCTTTTTTGTCATCAACCAGATGAAAGAGGAAGCGGAGAGCGAGCAGCGTTCCCTAAACGTGCAGCTTCAGTTGAGCCAGGGCATACTGCCCAAGCTTGCTGCTGAAAAAGCAGACCTTCAGGGACGTATTGTTCTGCTTGAGAGTGAACTGGCTGAAGCCGCCGCATCGCTTGAGGCGAGCCGGGCGGAATTTCCTGCCGATATCCAGAGCATCGAATACGACGAAATCATATTCGACATCGCCCACCAGCGGGACCTGGATGTCGTCAGCCTTACCGTCTCCGAGCCAGCTTCACAAAAGGTAGAGGTTACCGTTCAACCGGCCGACCCGCAGGCAAAGAGTGTTACCTACACCGTTAACTACACCGTCACCAACTTCAACATAGCGGTCGAGGGCCAGCCGGTAGAACCCGCCCCGGAAGAAACGAATCAGTTCCGTGAATATATCTATCAGACCGTAGATGATATCTTGGACTGTATTAACTCGATAGCCACCGGGGATGACTTCGCCACGGCGAATGTATCTTCCGTAGACATCAATATCCCGGAACCATGTACAGAACAGCCCTTGGCTATCACCATCCCGACCTGTGCCGCGCTGGAACGAGCCGAAATCGAAGAAGAGGAAGAAGACGAAGAGGCAACAACGGAAGACACGACATCGATAGAAGCCGTACCGGCCAAGGCGATTATTAACCTTGTCATATACAGCTACGAAGGTAATGAATAACTATGGCTGAAGTAAGTCTATTCATTGAAGATACCGCTATCAAGCTGCTGTCAACTAAGGGCCGCCATGTGGATAAATGGGCAATGCTGCCGCTGGAGCCTGGGCTGGTCAGTGACGGTATTATCCTTGATGAAGCTCAGGTTGCCGAAAAGATCAAGGAGCTTTTTAAGCAGCAGAAGATAGGGGCAAAGAAGGTAACCGCCGGTTTAAGCGGCCTGAATTCCATCTACCGGCTGACCTCCCTGCCTGAATTACCCGAGGCAATACTACCTGAAGCCGTAGAGCAAGAAGCCAGCCGGATCGTACCAGCACCTCTTGAGCAGTTCTACCTGTCCTACCAGACCATTCCCGCTCCGGTTGGCGAGACCGGCGTTTTCCTGGCCGCCTTTCCCCGAAACACCGCCGATGCCCTGTTTAGAACGCTAAAAAAATCCGGCATCAAGGCTACCGCTGTAGACCTGGCTCCGTTAGCCCTCTGCCGGACTGTCGATGCTCCAGAAGCCATCATCATCGACGCCCGCTCCGCCGGTCTTGATATCGCCATAATGGTAGACCGCGTCCCCCGGGTGATCCGCAGCTTCTCACTACCCGGCGAGGCTGAGTCTCTGGCCGAGCGTATGCAGACTATCTCAGAAGAAATGGAAAGAACGATTGCTTTCTATAACTCCGGACACCAGGATAAGCCCCTGCCACCGGCGACGCCGGTATTCGTTTCCGGCGATCTTGCCGAGGCACCGGAAAGCTGGACGCTGCTTGTCGGGACGGAAGATACCCCTGTTGCCAGGCTGCTGTCGCCGATGCAGGCTCCCGAAGAATTTGATGCCAGCCAGTTTATGGTAAATATCGGGCTTTCCTTAAAGAACCTGCCGTCGGAGAAAGAAGGCAACTTCTCGATAGTTAACTTCAACGCCCTTCCCGAGTCGGAGAAACCCCAGGGGATATCGCTGGCCCGGATTTTAACCCCGGTCGGCATCGTCATCGGCATCGGACTGGTCTTCTGGCTCTGGCTTCAAGTCCAGGATATCAGGACCAAAAACGAGGCACTGCGCTCCCAGGTAGATATCAACCAGGGCCTGATCACCCAGCAGCGTGAAGAAATAGCCGCACTCAACGAAGATATTGCCGCGATAGAGCCCCAGATTGCCCCCCTGGAGGCCAGGGCTAATATCTTCTCCGGCACCTTTGCCGACCTTGATGCCAACCGCAGCCAGATCAACCGGGACTTAAGCGGGATTGTCGGTCTTAGGCCTGATGATGTCGATCTTGTCAGTATCAGCCATAATGGCTCCCAGATCACCGTAACCGGTACCGCACCGGAAAAAGAAATCCTGAAGTATGCCAGGAACCTGAGAAGCAGCGGCAGGTACTCTGAAGTGAATATCTCGTCACTTAGCTATAAGTTGATACTGGAAGACTGGGAAGACCTGGAAACCGAGGTGGTCTACAACTTTGTGCTGCTGTTGACCAGCATGGCGGTGGAGTGAAGTTGTGGATATCCTATCCATATTAAAGAAGGCAAGGTCGATGGCTGCCTCGGACCTGCATCTGGTTGCCTTTAGCGCGCCGCTGGTCCGGGTCCATGGCTATTTAACGCCCATGGACGATATCAAGCCCCTCAGCCCTGATGATACCAGACAAATATTCCTCCAGATAACCACGCAAGAACAACAGAAGTATTTCCACGAGCACCTTGAGCTTGATTTCGGCTATAGCCTGCCTGATGTCGGCAGCTTTCGCTGTAATGCCGCTCAGGAGCGAGGAGCTATTTGTCTGGTTCTGCGCCTGCTACCTCCGGAAATTCCCACTGTTGAAGAACTGGGGCTGCCCGCAATATATAAGGAGCTTATAATGCACACCAGGGGGCTGCTGATAGTTACCGGCGCTACCGGCAGCGGCAAGACCACCTCACAGGCGGCGATGATACACCATCTCAACCTGACCGAACGCCGACATGTGGTTACTATCGAGGACCCTATTGAATATGCCCACTCCAACATCAAATGTGCCATTACCCAGCGGCAACTGGGCAGCGACACCTATTCGTTCCCAGCTGCGCTGCGCCACATCCTCAGGCAAGACCCGGACATCATCCTGGTGGGCGAGGTAAGAGACCTGGAGACGGCAGCGGCTGTGCTGTCTGTCGCCGAGACAGGCCACATGATAGTGACCACCGATCATGCTCCCAACGCCAGCCAGGCGGTAGAAAGGTTAATCGACCTCTTCCCACCCCACGAACGCGACATGGCACAGAAACGGCTGGCCTCCCTGCTGCTGGCTGTAATCTGCCAGCAGCTTGTGCCACGGTCCGATCGATCGGGAAGGATAGTCGCCGTAGAGATTATGCTGGCCAACTCAGCGGTGCGCAACCTGATTCGAGAAGGTAAGTCCTATCAGCTCCCCAGCGTCATCTGTACCCACCAGGACATCGGAATGATATCAATGGACGAATCTCTGGTCAACCTATACCGTCATGGGAAAATCAATAAGAAGCACCTGTTCGAATTCTGCCATAACGAACACGAAGTAAAGCGGCTGCTCGAAGAGAAAGGCTGCCAGTAACCGCTTCTGGAACTATTCATACCCATTGGTTATTCTTATACCCCAACATGATTCGTATTGACAACATAATCCATCCGGGCTATATTCATTAACAAACCATGAAGCATACCTGGTACGACCCGGCCGCCTGGTTCATAACAGGCGGCACAGATGAGGACAGCGCTGATAGCGGCACCAGTGGCTACCGGAAAGCAATCGAAATATGCTGGCTGGTGGTAATCTTTCTTATCCCCGTCTTCTTTAACCCTCTGGGACACCACCAGTTTGACTTCGTTAAAACCCTGCTCCTTCAGGTGCTGGTCATTACTATGTTCGGGCTCTGGCTGGCCAACCGGATAAAATGCCAATCTTACCACCAGCACATCAAATGGAAGGCTCTTATCGATTCACCCCTCAAGATATCCATCCTGATATTCGGACTCATGTTCATCATCTCAACTGCCGCTTCTATTACTCCCGAAATAAGCTTCTGGGGAACCTGGCAAAGGGGTAGCGGAGGGCTATCGACTCTGTTATGCTGGATAACGTTCTTCTTCATCCTGACTCACCAAGTCCGATCCCACAATCAGTCAATGAGAATTCTATACACACTGCTTCTTACCTCGGCGGTGGTATCAGTAGTTGGCATACTGCAACACTATGTTCCAGCGGTAAGCACCCTGTTTGGATGGTCAGCCACAACCAGGGTCTTTGCCACCATTGGTAACCCGTTGTTCCTGAGCAACTTTCTTGCCATGACCATACCGCTTAATCTGGCACTGCAAATCTATGCGTTTCGACAGAGGGGCAAGAGGTCTCCAGGAAACAATACGCTGTCAGTAGCATCAAGTGTTCTGCTCGCCATTCAATTCTGGTGTCTCTTGCTCGCCCAGTATTCGGTTACCGTCCTGGCTTTTATTATCGGTGCTGTCAGCTTTATCGCCCTTCTGGGCTTTGTGGAAAAGAGAAAACCCCTCCTCATAACTGGCAGTGCGATCCTTATCATTATTACCGTAATGGCTGCAGTTGTGGTAGGGCCGGCATTGATAACCGCTAATAATGAGACATCACCGGGTGACGATAGCAGTGTACCGATATCGGACGAGATGGGGCTTACCACTATCAAGTACCGTGCCGAATACTGGCGTGCCGCAGCCGATATCGTATACCGAACCCCTGAAGTTCCGTTTACCGAAAACAGTCCGGCCACGGTAAGAAGATTGATTGGCTATGGTCCGGAAACATTCATCTTGGTAGCCCAGCAGTACCCTTTTCAGGAAACGATTAATCACTATATCTCCCAGAGGACCGGCGCCCTTATTCTCGACCGGCCCCACAACCACTATCTGTACCTGGCCACCACCGTCGGAGTATTGGGGCTGGCTGCTTTTATTGCCATCATGGCTATCTATTTCCGCAACATGTTCCGCTTTCTGGGCCAGGCCACCCGCGATAACGAGCGGCTAATCATTATTGCCCTGATTGCCGCGATGGTTCAGTATACAATCAACAACATATTTAACCCCGTTTCAATAACGACCGAGCTCTTTTTCTGGCTGCTGCTGGGACTGACACCGCTGGTGGGGAGAATGGTATCGAAAAATCAGCAACAGTCAGTCGCGTATAATGGCGAAAAAATCCCTCACCAGCAAAATAGTACCGATATAGGGATCCGGGTTAAATACAGCGGAGTCATCGCGATAGTATCGCTTGCCTTACTGGTTTTTATCGCCGCCGGGGTGACCGTCAGGCCCTTCCTCGCGGATATGGAATTTCAGAAGGCAAAAAAATTCGAGCAGGTTAACAGTGAGCTCACCATTTTTGCCTACAATCAGACCGTGCGACTGGAGCCCAGGTACCCCGAATACTGGAGCAACATGGGAGCATACATTTTCAATAATGCTGTCGCCGCTCCAACTGATACCGTAAGAGAGAGACTGGTTGATTTCAGTATTGAAACCTATGAACAAGCGCTGGCTAGGGAGCCTTACCTGGCCTTCCGCAACTACTCCATGGCAGATATGTATTGCTACCGGGCATACTGCGGCTCAGCGGATAAATGGGCTAGAGCGCTTGAGCTGTATGACAGAGCAGCTCGGCTTTGCCCCTGGAATCCGGTTATTCTGAATAAGTGGGCATTAGCGCTGATCATCAAGGGGGACCTCTATGCTGCTCGAAATAAGCTCGAGCAATCGGCGATGACCTACCCTGAATGGGTGGAAACCGATTTTCTTGCCGGACTCCTGATACTCGAGGAAGGGGAGAATGATGCGGCTGCCGATAGCCTGGTTACTATCATAGAACAGCACCCGGAGAGCTTGAAAAAGTTATCGGATACCTGCTTCACTCTGTATCTATACGACCTCGTAGTTCCGGTTCACAATTCCGTTCAAGAATACAAGCGTAATCACCCCCGCGAATGGGCACCTCATGCCATACAGGGAATCACCTGTTTCTTCTCCGGTCATCCCGAGCACAGTATCGTTGAATTTGATACCGCCATGTACCTTGTTCCGGAAGATGAGGCCGGCAGTATTTTTGGCGTTGCTCTCGACCTTGCCGGGAAAAGCCCACACTTTAAGGCCCTACTCGCCGGCTCAGCGCCTGCCTGGCGGACCAAGCTATCCGGAATCCCCGGAGCCGACCGGTGGCTTAAAGCGCTTGACAAACTGGCAGAAGCCGGCTTATGAAAACTACAGTATTCCGGGCATAGCCCTGGTCATGTCGATAGGACAAAGCCGTAAAAACAAAAAGCCCACCGGAAGATTGCTATCAATTCTTCCGGTGGGTCTTCCTTTATTAATTAGGAAACTAACTCTTACGCTTTAGGGAGAGGGAGTATATTCAGCTCCCTGCGTCACGGTACCATTATCATCCCAGATATATGTCCAATTTGTGTCAGTCTGCAAGTAATTACCAATTAGAGCGGTGCTAGGAGTTAGCTGTATATACGTAGCTTGTGGGCTTACCGTAGCCGTTTTTGCATCGGTCATCGCGGCCACCATCGCCGTCTGGACAATGGAAAGCTCGGTTGTGGCTGCCTCAGTCTGCCCCCTGCCGATCAAGCCGGTGAACCGTGGTATGACCACCGCTGCCAGGACACCCAGGATGGCCACTACTATCAGCAGTTCCATCAGGGTAAAGCCCTTCTGACCGCGGTGGAGTCTCCTGGTGAAGCTCAGATCGAAACCCCCTATCCGCTTTATCAAACCCTTCATCGATTAAACCTCCTTGCGATTTTCAATTTATTTACTCTATGATGAAGTTTGTATAACTAAGGTCACTTAAAACTAGTTTAGCATATCTCAATCACAGGCACAAGTCAATCACTCGTTAGGGATAGTAATATCGTATAATTACCGCCGGTGTTTCTGACCGGTACTTACGCCACAAGTTAAGAGCTGCCAAAACACCCTTAAAGGCCTAAAATATGCCCTGGCGAGTTATATATACTATCCTAAGCCGGATATTATACCATAAGAGTATAAAATAGACAATACATAAAGTAGATAAAGTTCAACCCCGTCAAGGGAGGAAACGACCCCGGACGGGAGCGCACAAGAAATACTCATTTGACTATATCACCCGAAACATCCAGAATATAGAGCGATATGGACGCTATCGGCATCGCCATCTTTACCGTACTGGGGGCAGTTATCGCCAGCTTCCTCAACGTCTGCATCGACCGACTGCCCGCCCGGCAGTCGATAATCTCTCCCCCGTCCCACTGCCCGTCCTGCCGGCACCGCCTGGCGGTAAAAGACCTCGTTCCCGTTTTCAGCTACCTGGGACTGCGCGGACGCTGCCGCTACTGCCGGGCGACTATTCCCCGGCGCATTCTCTGGCTGGAGATTGCCAACGCCGCCCTCTTCGGCTACCTCTACGGCCAGTACGGCGCCGGAGCCGAGCTGGGCGTCATCGCCTCTTACTGCTGTTTGTTTATCGTGATTATGATCATCGACCTCGAGCGGGGCCTGATCCCCAACCGTATCGTCTACCCCGCCATGATAGCCGCTCTGCTCGTCAGCGTCTTCAGTGTCTTCCTGCCCGGGCTGGCCATCGTACCCGGGATCAAGTACGCCGCCATCGGCGGCGGCATCGGCTTCGGGATAGCGCTGCTGGTGGCCGTCTTGTCGCGGGGCGGCATGGGCTTCGGCGATGTCAAAATGGCAGCGCTGATGGGCCTTGTTATCGGCTATCCGATGATATTCTTTACCCTGATCCTGAGCGCAATAATCGGCGGTGTGGTCGCCCTGGTCCTGCTAATCACCAAAAAGAAGAAGCGCAGGGAAGGCATCCCCTTCGGCCCCATCCTCTCCATAGCAACCATCGTTACCCTGCTCTGGGGAAGCAGCATCCTCAACTGGTACCTGAGCCTGTTCTAGCCCTGATATCGCACATATCCAACATCACAGTCCTGCTTTCCGCAGCCTGTCTGCCTCTCAACATAATAAACAGTGAATAAACTGCTCCATTAATAAGTAATTCACCAACCGCTGAAATACCCCCTTGACAGGGTGTAGTATAATAGTACTAGTTCAATAGTATGAGCCAATACGTTAGGGTAAGCTAGTAATGGAACGGCGAAGGTCAAGTATCGAGGTAATAGCCGATATGCTCCGTCTCGGTGAAGCCGGCAAGACGGAAATAATGTACAGCGCCAACATGAGCTACTTCCAGCTGCAGAAATACCTCAAATTCCTGCTGGAGCTGAAGCTCATCGACAGGGTAATGATCGGCAACCCGGTGGTCACCTACAGGGTGACCAGGAAGGGATTAAAGCTGCTGAGGCATATCGATAACATCCTGGAGATACTCGAGTTCAAGGAAAAGGATGACTTCCAGTGACATCAAACGAAGGAGCTAGTATATGTCTGAAAAAAGAATGCTGATACTGCCGGCGGAGCTCGTTGATAAGATCGACGAAAACCGGGGCGACGTGGGCCGGGCGGAATTTATCGAGTTCCTCATCAGCGGCCAACTGAAGGAGGAAAGCAAGGAAGCCAGGCGCACCGGCAAAGCGGAAAGCTATGTCACCAAAGAGGAGCTGCGCTCCATAGAGCAGGACATCAAGAAGCTGCTGCGGAGTTTCATCGACTTCTTCGTCAATTACGGACTGGAGATCGGCAAACAATCACCCCGGGCCGAGTTTGAAGAGCTTATCGGCAAGCTGCAGGGACTGGAAAAGGACCTGAACTCCGATAACGATAACGAGAAGAAGGCGACCATTAAGTGGAAGTAGCCCGTTAGCAAGCTCCCGGCTCCGGACAAGCCGGCTTGGGCCTCTCTCTTTACTCAAGGAGAGAGGCTTTTTTTATTGCTATCTTTATTGCCGCCGGGGGATAGAACATTGTTCTAGAACAAGATACCTTCCTATATCCGCGATTCTCTGCAATAGTTATTGGCGGAGGAAGGTATTATGCTCTATATCATCCTGGGAATAGTCGGTTTTACGGTGATACACCTCTTCGACCTGGTCTCCCTGAAAAGGGTCCCCCGGGCCAAACCTGTCGTCTGGGCAGCGGGCAGCGGCCTGCTGGTCTACTCGCTGGTGATGATATGTCTGGCCCCGGAGAAGCTGGTATTGCCGGCGGGGCTGACCTGGCTGGGCTGGGGAATGCTCGCACTGTCCCTGCCCCTGTTAATACAATCGCTTTTCGTCGGCCTCCCCTTCCGCAAAACATACCTCACCACCGGCGTCGGCGACCGGCTGATAACAACCGGAATGTACTCTCTTACCCGCCACCCGGGGGTAATCTGGTTCACCATCCTGATGCTGGCCCTGATACCGGTGGCAGGATCGAGACTGCTGCTGCTGGCCGCACCGGTTTTCATTGCGCTGGACATCCTGCTGGTGACCATTCAGGACAAATTCATCTTCGGCAGGATGTTCGACGAATACGAAAGCTACCGGCGGCAGACGCCGATGCTGCTCCCAACTCGGAGCAGCCTGCACGCTTTCCTGGATTCCCTGCGCAAAAATAAAAATAAATCAATAAGCAATCACGGAGGTTACACAATGAGCAAAGAAGCAGAACTTATCGTTCAGGGTAAGAACGAAGAGCTATGGCAGCGGTGCTGCGGCTTCATCGACCTGAGCCTGGCGGAATGCATGAGCATCCAGCGGCGGCTGCTGCTGGAGCAGATAGGACTGCTGAAAAAGTGCAAGCTGGGCAGGAGCATCATGCGCCGGGCCAACCCCGAGACCGTGGATGAGTTCCGCCAGCAGGTACCGCTGACCACCTATTCCGATTATGAGCCGTTTCTCCTCACCCGGAATGAGAGCGCCCTGCCGGCGAAACCGCTTTTCTGGCAGCACACTTCGGGCAGGTCCGGTGAATACCCCTTCAAGTGGGCCCCCGTCACCACCCGGCAGTTCGAGGAAATACAGGCGCTGCTGTTCGGCTGTCTGGCCTTCTCCAGCTGCAAGCAAAAGGGCGAAATAGCCTACCGCAGAAAGGACAAGTTTCTCTATGCGCTCGCCCCGCCGCCCTACACCACCGGCTCGCTGATACACTATGCCCCCAACGAGGTCTTTGACTTCCTGCCGCCGGTCAAGGCAGTTGAGGGAATGTCCTTCGAGGACCGGATACGTCTCGGTTTCCAGATGGCCCTATCGGATGGGGTAGACCTCTTCTTCGCCTTATCCAGCGTAATAGTAGCCCTCGGCGACCGCTTCAGCCAGGGAAACGGCGACCTTGATCCAAGAATGCTGATGGGCAAACCGAAGACCCTGCTCAGGCTGCTCAAGGGCGTTGCGAAAAGCAAGCTGGCCCGCCGGCCCCTGCTGCCCCGGGATGTCTGGAAATTGAAAGGCTTGATCGGAACCGGTTCCGACAGCTCCGTATTCCGGGAAAAAATTAAGGAGATGTGGGGCAGATATCCCCTGGACGTCTACGGAGGTACCGAGGGCATTATTATGGCGACCCAGACCTGGGACTATCAGGGATTGAGCTTTATCCCCCACACCAACTTCTTCGAGTTTATTCCCGAGGAAGAGAGCCTGAAAGCTAAAGCCGATCCCCTCTACCAGCCGAAGACGGTGCTGCTGGATGAGGTCGAGGCAGGGGAGAACTACGAGCTGGTAATTACCAGCTTCCACGGCGGTCCCTTTGTCAGATATAAGCTGGGTGATATGATCCGTATCACCGCACTGCGTAACGAACGGCTCGATATCGACATTCCCCAGATGGAATATTACGCCCGCATTGATAATATGATCGACATCGCCGGATTTACCCGGTTAACGGAAAGGGTTATCTCGCAGGCGATAGAGAATACCGGTCTGGACTACGAGGACTGGACAGTACGCAAGGAACTGAGAGCTAAACCGGTACTGCACCTCTACCTGGAGCTTAAGGAGAACGGACACGTTACCGAGGAAGAGGTTGCCGTCTCCGTCCACGAGAAGCTCAAAGAACTGGACGCCCCCTACGCCGACCTAGAAACGTTCATCGGTCTGAGACCCCTGGAGGTCACCCTGCTACCCGAGAATACCTTCAGAAGCTATATGATCCGGCAGCAGGCTGCCGGTGCCGACCTGGCACACCTCAAGCCGCCGCACGTCAACCTCTCCGACAGCATCATAGACTCCCTGATCAACGGGTCTCTGGCCGAGCCGGTAGCACAGGAAGAGGACTACGAAGAGACGGTTAAACGCTACCGGATGAACCGCAGGAGACGCCAGCGCCAGCCTGCGACAACCAAAACAAACAAATGATAATAAGAGATGGAATATACCGGTCACTGAGATATCAAAATAGGCAGTAATCTAAGAGAGGTAATTCAAAATGTCTGATAATAACGGCGCCAATAACAATAAGCGGGTAGTGATTACCGGACTGGGAATAATCTGCCCGGTGGGACTGACTGTTTCTGAAGCCTGGTCCGGTCTCGTCTCGGGAAAGTCAGGGATTGATTACATTTCCAGTTTTGACACCACCGCCTTTAAGACTCGATACGCCGCCGAAGTGAAGGGCTTCGACCCGCACGCCTACATCGGCCCGAAAGAGGCCGGGCGTATGGACCGCTTCACCCAGTTTGCCGTGGTCGCCAGCCTTCAAGCAGCCGAAGCGGCCCGTCTGCGGCTGGAAAACGGGGACGCCGAGGAGACCGGCGTCATCATCGGCGACAGCATCTGCGGTCTGCTTCAGATCTGTACCCAGTTCAAGGTGCTGGCTGAATCGGGACCGGACCGGGTCAGCCCGGTCCTTGCCCCGACAATGTCGGGCGATGCTGCCCCGGTACAGGTATCCCTGACGCTGGGAACAAGGGGAATCAACTACTCTCCCTCTTCGGCATGCTCCAGCGGCAGCGATGCCATCGGTCAGGCATTTCAGCTAATCCGGAGGGGAGACGCCCGCGTCATGATAGCCGGCGGTGCCGAAGCCCCGATAATGCCTATCATACTAGCCGCCTTCAACTCCTGCCGGGCGCTATCGACCAAGAATAACGGAGTAGAAACATCCTGCTGCCCGTTCGACGCCGAGCGGGACGGTTTTGTCCTCGGCGAAGGTGCCGCCATTATGATTCTGGAAGAGGAGAGCTATGCCCGGAATCGGGGAGCCCCCATTCTAGCTGAAATCATCGGCTACAGCGCCACCAGCGACGCCTTTCACCTCACTCAACCTTCACCTGATGGAGAAGGAGCCGCCAGAGCAATGAGGATGGCGATGAAGGATGCCGCCGTTACCCCCGCCGATATCGACTATATCAATGCCCACGGCACGGCAACGCTGCTTAACGACCGGGCGGAAACCCGCGCCATGAAAAGCGTACTGGGCGAGTACGCCTCCCGTATACCCGTCTCGGGCAGCAAATCAATGACCGGCCATCTGCTGGGGGCATCAGGCAGTGTCGAAGCCGTGATCTGCGTGCTGGCTATCAATCACGGGGTGATACCACCGACGATAAATCTCACCCACCCCGACCCCGAGTGCGACCTGGACTATGTACCCAACGAGGCACGGCAGATGAACGTCAAAACCGCCGTATCCAACTCCTTCGGCTTCGGCGGGCATAACTCGACACTTATCTTTCGCCGCTATGACGGATAAGCGCTACGCCGACCGGCAGACATGCGGTACATCCCGGAGCCGACGCGCCCCTTCATTGACAAGCCTGGTACCATAAGGCATAATCTCTACTGATAACGGTAAGGATTGTCCCGCCTTCTTCTTGGTATCGGGGAGAGACTTGTTGATGAATATCTGGACGGCAATACCGCTGGTAAGCTTTTCGGTGTTTACCGTTCTGGCCGTGCTTACCCTGCGGCAGCAGAGGACACGGGTAAACCGGACCTTCGCCTGGTTCCTTATCGCCTCCGGCACCTGGAGCTTTACCTCCTTTATGCTGCACCTGAACGTCAATCCACAGCTTGCCCTCCTCTGGAACGAGCTGCTGGTCGCCGCACTGCTGTGGACAGTAGTCAGCTACTACCACTTCGTCAGGGCCTATAACAACAGACCCAGCGGAATAGGAACCTACCTCGGCTATGCCGCCGTAGTTACCGTTCTGCTGCTTTCCTTAAACGGATACATAATCAAGTACGCCTACGTCAGCAACGGCATCCTGTACCATGACCTCGGTACTTCACTCTATGTTATAGGCGGTATCAGCGCCGCCTTCCTGATTTTCTCCATGCTGATGCTGACCCAGCGCTACCGCAGCTCTCTGGACCCCACCGATCGCAACCGGACAATGTACCTAATAATAGGCTCGGCAATTGTAATAAGCTCAAGCTATATCACCAACCTGACGCCAGCCATAGCCGGCTTGTCCATCGACCACATCGGCAACCTTACCAACGCTTCGATTATCACCTACGCTATTATGAGGTACCAGCTACTTAACATAAGGTTTGTCGCCAAGAGAACGCTGGGCTATGCTCTGGCAGCCGCCTGCCTGGGCGGAATATACGTCGGTGCGATATTACTATGGCAGAGCGTCCTGCCAGCTCAGACGACCTACAACATTGCTCTGCGTACCACCGCGCTGGTCCTCCTGCTGGCTCTGATGGCACGACCGCTGATGCACAGAATCGAAAACAGACTGGACCATTTGTTCCACCGGAAAAATTATGAGCCGCGTCGGGCGCTGCTCGAATTCAGCAAGAGAATGAGCAGCGTCATTAACCTGGACGAACTCGCCGAGGAAATGCTAAGCACAATAACCAAAGCACTGCATCTGACACAAGCGAAACTGATGATACAAGACCTCGGCAGCGGTGATTTCACGACGCAGTTCACCTATCCCAAAGCGGAGGGGGAACCGGACGGCGACATCAGTTTTAACGTCGACAATCCCGTCGTTACCTGGCTGCATAAAGAGAATCAGCCGCTTAACCTGGAGCCGATCGACAATATGCCCAAGTTTAAGGGCTTATGGGAAGCAGAAAAACAGCAGATAACAGCATCAAATCTGGGAATGCTGTGTCCCATTAAAACCCAGGGCCGTCTGGTCGGCATACTGGCCCTGGGCAAAAAGCGATCCGGCTCCATCTACTCTCACGAAGACCTGGAACTGGCAATGAATATGGCCAGCCAGGCCGGTGCTATTATCAATAATGCCCAGCTTTATTCACGAGCTATGGTGATGGCAAATACCGACGGACTGACCGAGCTATACAATCACCGCCAGTTTCATGAACGCGTCGACCAGGAGATCGCCCGCGGGTCGCGTTTCGGAACCACCTTCTCCCTGATAATGCTGGACGTGGACCTTTTCAAGGCCTATAACGACATTCACGGGCACCTGGCCGGTGACGAAATCCTGCGTAGAATTGCGCTGGCCATCAGGACATCCATTCGAAGCCTGGACACCGCTTTCCGCTACGGAGGAGAAGAGTTTGCCATCATCTTACCCGAGGCTCAGCTTGCCGACGCCTACAAGGTGGCAGAAAGAATCCGCAAGACAATAGCCTCGAAAACGAGCTCCCGGGCCACCCCGATAACGACCAGCCTCGGAATTGCCAGCTGGCCGGTTGACGGCGTAACCAAAACGGAAATCATAACTCGCGCCGATGCAGCGCTGTACCGAGCCAAGCAAACAGGTAGAAACCGAACCTGCCTTTCTTCAGAGGTGGCTAAAACGGAAACGTTGCCGGCGGATGCGGAGCATGAGACGCAATCAAGAGCCCTGAGCATAATATACGCTCTGGCGGCTACCGTCGATGCCAAGGACCACTACACCTACGGACACTCGAAAAAGGTGAGCGACTACGCAGTAGCCCTGGCAGAAGCACTGGGACTATCCAAAGAGGTAATCGACACTATCCGTGCTGCCGGCCTGCTGCACGATGTGGGCAAAATTGCCGTCCCGGACTCCACACTTAATAAGAGCGGGCCTCTGAATAATGATGAATGGGAATTAATTCAGGCGCATCCCAAGCTCGGCATCGAGATACTGAGACACGTCATCGACCTGGTCAACTGTATTCCGATTATCCTGCATCATCACGAACGCTATGACGGCTCCGGCTATCCCAACGGCCTAAAGGGGGACAGCATTCCCCTGGAATCCCGCATCCTGGCAATTGCCGATGCTTTCGACGCCATTACCTCACCGAGGCCATACCGCAAGCAGCTATCCGTACCGGAAGCACTCAGCGAATTGAAGCACTGCGCCGGAACCCAATTCGATGCCAAACTGGTAGACGTTTTCTGCAAGGTGATAGAGTCAACTCCGTCAACAAGACTGGAGATAGGATGATCTTCAAGCCGTCGGGTAAGGAAAAGCACAGGATACCAATAGGGGATTTACGAGACGGCGAATATATAGTAGAGTATCTCACGACACGATCGAAAATAGAGAAGGGAAAGCTGCGGAGATACCGATATGATAGAAGAGCAAGTAACCAAGCTGCTTAAACTAACCGTAGACAAGAAAGCCTCGGACCTCCATCTCAGGGTACCGAGCCCTCCCGTGCTTCGTATCGACGGGGCACTGGCACCCCAGGAAGATCTGCCGCCTGTCACCGTCGAAGATGTTGAAAAAGTGTTTGAGCACATTACCACCCCGGAGCAGAGAAACACCTTTCTCAGCGAGCTGGAACTGGACTTCGCCTACAGTATTGCCGGGTTAGCCCGGTTCCGTGTCAGCGTTATGAAACAGAGAAATACGATAAGCATTGCCTTCCGCGTAGTGCCGTTCAGGGTCCTCACTATTGATGAACTGGGGCTGCCCCAGATCTGCAAAGAGCTTATTCTCAAGCCGAGAGGACTTATCCTGGTAACCGGCCCCACCGGCAGCGGCAAGTCAACGACTATGGCCGCGATGGTCAATCACCTCAACGAGAACGAAAGCCGGAATGTCATTACTATCGAAGACCCGATCGAGTACCTGCACAGCAATAAAAAATGCCTTATCGCCCAAAGAGACCTCGGAGACGACACCAGGTCTTTCCATATTGCGCTGGTACACGCACTGCGTCACGACCCGGATGTTATTATCGTCGGCGAGATGCGCGACCTGGATACTATCACTACCGCCATCAGAGCCGCCGAGACCGGACATCTGGTACTGGGGACCTTGCACACTACCGATGCCCCCCAGACCGTCGACCGTATAATCGACATCTTTCCTCACGGGCAGCAGCAACAGATCAGGCTACAGTTGTCACAGGTAATGGAGGCGATACTATCGCAAACACTGTTGCCCCGCATCGGGGGAGGGCGGATAGGTGCTTTTGAGATTATGCTCGCCACACCCGCCGTGAGAAACCTCATCCGGGAGCAGAAGACCTTTGAGTTACACAGTATTATGCAGCTCAACAGCAAGGATGGTATGCAGACCCTGGATAACGCCCTGGCCAGTCTACTGAGAGCAGGCATCATTACCAAAGAGGAAGCATTGATGAAGAGCAGCAGTCCGGAACGATTAAGCAAATTGCTTCAGCTTCCTCACAGGAGCAACTGAGGTTCAAAGCATCAGCTTACGGTGATCCCCGCCCTGAATTGACCGATATATCCGGATGTCAACCGCTGCCATCATTCAACGGAAGCAATATAGTGATAGTGCGGCTGCCCACCCCGCACCAGTTCGACCTGCAGGTTAGGATACTGCTCGCGGAACTCGGTGGTAAACGAACCAAGCTCAACACGCTCTTCGTCACCCCGGTAGTAGATGGTGACTATCTCGACATCGCTCAAATCAAGCTTGGCCAGTACTTCATTCAAGGCCACGGTAGCACTATCGCCAGCGGCAACCAGGTCCCCGTCCAGGAATCCGATGAACTGCTTCTTTTTAATCTGCAGACTGGCTAACCGAACCGAGCGAGCCGCTTGAGTAATCGCGATAGACCTTACCGCCGACTGTGCCTTTTTCATGGCAGTAACGTTTGCATCCAGGTCTACCTCGGTATTGAAAGCCAGCAGAGCGGCTATTCCCTGCGGGATTGTCGTTGTCGCCAGTACCTTAACGGTCTTGTCGGTCAGGGAACGCACCTGTCTGGCGGCAGGGATGACATTCTTGTTATTAGGTAGAATAATAATCTTGTCCGAGGCTACCGACTTCACCGCCTGAAGCAGGTCCTTGGTGCTCGGATTCATGGTGCGGCCGCCGGGAACAACTACCGCTCCCAGACTGGTAAAAACATCGGCCAGGCCGTCTCCGGAAACTACCGCCACCACAATCATATCAGCCACCACCATACGCTCCTTCTGCATCTCAACAAAGCCTTCATGCTGCTCATCCATATTCTGGATGCTGACCTGATGTACGGTACCCAGTGAAGTCGCCAGGCGGATGATACCACCCGGGTCCAGAGTGTGAATATGAACCCTGATGGTAGAAGAGTCGCCAACCACGATGAGCGACTCTCCCTTCTTCTTCAGTCTGCGCTTGAGTTTCTCAGGATCAAGCTCCTTCCCTTTGATGATGAAACAGGTACAATAACCGTAAGGATTTTCATCCGCCGCTATCATCTGCGGCGTCTTGGCCAATTGGGCCGCATCACTGATAATAATCCCCGGCTTGCTTGCCTGGGATTCTTCCGTCCCTCCCTTAAGATAACGTAGAGAGCCTTCCAGGATGGTATACAGCCCCTGCCCCCCGGCATCTACCACGCCGGCCTCTCTTAATACGGGAAGAAGATTGGGAGTATTAGCCACCGACTCCCTGGCGGTATTGACCACCGCATCCATAATCGATACTATGTTAGCGTTCTTACTATCGGCCTCATCCTTAGCCGCCGATGCCGCCTCACGAATCACGGTAAGAATAGTCCCCTCTACAGGATTGGCTATCCCGTTATACGCCTCTGTAGACGCCTGTAACAAAGCTCCCGCCAGGTCCTTACCGGTACAGGTATCCTTCCCGGCCATACCCTTCGCCAGACCATGCCAGATCTGAGAAAGGATCACGCCGCTGTTGCCACGGGCACCCATCAGCGCCCCCCTGGCGATAGACTCCGCCACCGCCGAAGTACTGTGGTCGGGTGCCCGGTAGGCTTCCTCAAGAGTGGAACGCATAGTAAGCAGCATGTTAGTCCCGGTATCGCCATCCGGCACCGGGAAAACATTTAAGGCGTCAACCTCCGAGGCATTTTTCTCCAACCACTCGGTAGCCGCCATAATCATATCCCTTAGCTCTTGCCCACTGAGAGAATTAACTTGCCTCATAATACACTCTCCTTATCCGAAAGTGCCCTCTTAAGACAATCGCCACGACAACCACGCCATCCTTGCCAAGCTGACTAAAGCTATGATAACATTATATTGCTATTACTAATGTAAGCATTAGCCACTGTCCCGACATTCTACAATAAAACTAATGCGCAGTAAAGGGGTAACTTCATCAGCTATGAAATGTGACTTGTGCGGTAAATCACCACAGTTCGGTCATAACGTCAGTCATTCTAAACGCCATACCAACCGCCGTTGGTTACCTAATATTCATCCGGTTACTATCACCGTAGACGGGAAACAAACGCAGCTTAACCTCTGCACCAGATGTCTGCGAACTCAGAATAAGACCGCCAAGAGCGGGTAGGGCTTATAGCTGACAACTGTCATAATTTATTGGGTTCATATTTTTATTGGGACACGGTAGTAAACAGGAGTCATCAGAGCCTCTCTTCCTCAAAAGGGCGGAGGGGTTTTGTTCAGTATCGAGAGGTTTGGTAATTTGAACCATGGCTCATAGTAAAGACCAGCAAACGGAAGTTGAGGATAAGAGACTGGAGATTATGCGGCATTCCGCTTCCCATATTATGGCGGAAGCTGTCCAGGCCATCTTTCCCGATGCCAAATTTGGCATCGGGCCGTCAATCAAAGACGGCTTTTACTATGATTTCGACCTAACCCGTTCACTCACCCCTGATGACCTGCCTCTAATTGAGGCTAAAATGGCGGAAATAATTGCTTCCGATAAGCCATTCATCTTAGAGGATTCCCCCAAGGAAGAAGCACGACGGATACTGGCCGGCCAGCCCTATAAGCTAGAGTTGATCGATGAAATTCCGGATGAGAATGTCCGCCTCTATCGACAGGGCACCTTTGTTGACCTGTGCCGCGGGCCGCACCTGAGTTCCACCGGAGAAATAAAGGCCTTCAAGCTCCTCAGTATTGCCGGTGCCTACTGGCGCGGTGATGAGCGCCAACCTATGCTGCAGCGAATATACGGGGTAGCCTTTAACAGTAAAGAAGACCTGGACGGTCACCTGACCAAAATCGAGGAAGCCGACAAGCGCAACCACAGAAAACTGGGTAAAGAGCTTGACCTGTTCAGTATTAACGATGAGGCTGGCCCGGGTTTGGTTCTCTGGCACCCCAAGGGAGCCATAATACGCCGGACCATTGAAGACTTCTGGAAGGATGAACACATCAAACGCGGTTACGATATCGTATACACCCCGCACATTGCTAAAGCAGACCTATGGAAAACCAGCGGACACTGGGAATTTTACCGCGACTACCTGTACAGCCCGATGGAGGTAGAAGGGCAGGAATATATCCTTAAACCGATGAACTGCCTGGGACACATCCTGATCTACAAAACAAAACGGCGCAGCTATCAGGAACTGCCAATTCGTTATGCAGAGCTGGGCACTGTTTACCGCTACGAACGCTCCGGGGTACTGCTCGGGCTGTCACGGGTAAGAGGCTTCACCCAGGACGATGCCCACATTTTTTGCTCTTTCGACCAGCTGCAGGATGAGGTAGCCGGGGTGCTGGATCTGGCCCGCTTTATGATGGAAAACTTTGGCTTCAGCAACTACAAGGTATACCTGTCCACCCGTCCCGAGAAATATGCCGGCGACCTGAAAGTGTGGGAGGAGTCGACTAAGATTTTGGGTCAGGCGCTGGACCAGCTCGGAATTGACTACAGCATCGACCCGGGAGAGGGTGTCTTTTACGGTCCTAAGATAGACATCAAGTTTGAAGACGCCCTGGGTAGGGGATGGCAGGGTCCCACGATACAGGTAGATTTTAATCTACCCCAGCGCTTCGATGTCACTTACATCGGCCAGGACGGCAATGAGCATATGGCGGCTATGGTACATCGTACAGTACTGGGCAGCATGGAGCGCTTTCTGGCTTCACTTATTGAACACTATGAGGGAGCCTTCCCGGTATGGCTATCGCCGGTCCAGGTAGTAATACTACCGGTAGCCGACCGCCACCTGGACTATGCCCGTGAAATTGAGAATAAGCTTAGCAATGAAGGAATACGAGTAAAGGTTGACGGGCGTTCGGAGCGGGTAAATCGCAAGATCCGACAGGCACAACTGGATAAAATACCTTATATGCTGATAATAGGCGATAAAGAGGTGACTGCCGCCAGTGTTTCATTACGCCTGCGTAGCGGCGAACAAATAGACTCGCAAACCCCGGAAAGCTTCATAAAGCGGGTAAAGCAAGCTATCATCAGCCGGGCTAAGGATTTGAATCCGTAAGAAATATTTGCTTCCCGAGCGCTAATGTGCTATATTCCTGTCTGTAGTAAGCTGTTCTTGAAAGAAGGGGAATTAGAGAAATAATTAAAAAACTTCGTATCAATGAGAGAATCATAGCCAGAGAAGTTCGTCTTGTGGGGGAGAAGGGGGAGCAGCTAGGCATAATGACCTTGCAGCAGGCACGAGAGGTAGCAGAACGGCAGAACCTCGACCTGGTAGAGGTAGCACCTACCGCAGCACCTCCGGTATGTCGCCTGCTTGACTACGGAAAATACAAGTACGAGCAAGCCAAAAAGGAGCGTGAGGCCAAAAAGAGCCAGCGGGTGTCACTCCTCAGAGAGATCCGTTTTCGGCCTAGAATCGATAACCATGATTTTGAGGCCAAGGCGAGGTCGGTAAAGAAACTCCTGGAAGAAGGCGACAAGGTAAAAATTACGGTTATGTTCAGGGGTCGTGAAATAGTACACCCTGAAACCGGCGTGAAGCTGCTACAGCGGATGGCAGAATTATTGAAAGAGACGGCTTCTATTGAAAAACAACCGCTACTATATGGCAAGCGACTGATTATGATATTAGCACCGCTAACGATGCCAAAAAGCAGAATAAAGGAAGGTGTGAAGCAAACGTAGGATGCCGAAGATTAAAACACATAAGGGAGCTCAGCGCCGCTTCCATATTACCGGCAGCGGCAAACTAATGCGGGTTAAGATCGGTAAGAGTCACTTCCGTCGTCGCAAGACAAGACAGGCGAAAGGACTTTACGATGAAACAATACCGGTAAACAAAAGCGACAGGACCCGCATCAAAAGACTCTTACCCTACGGGGTTTGACTTAAACAGGAGGATATTTTGCCACGAGTCAAGCGAGGTGTGACCACCGGTCACCGACATAAGAAGGTATTAGCACTAACTAAAGGCCATAGGGCAACCAAGCACTCCCTTTACCGTCGTGCTCATGAGTCTATGCTTAAGTCCTTGAGCTATAGCTATATCCACCGCCGCGATCGCAAGGGCGATATGAGACGTTTGTGGATTTTAAGGGTTAACGCCGCCAGCAGAAATGAAGGTATTACCTACTCTCAGCTTATGAATGGCTTAAACAAGGCAGGAGTAGCTGTTAACCGCAAGATGTTAGCCGACATGGCAGTAAGAGATCCTGAAGCCTTTGGCAATTTAGTAACCATAGCCAAAGCACAGATCCAGCACTAAAAGACAAGACTGCGCAGAAAGATGAAGTGCGGCGTTGCTATCCATTGCTAGCCGCATTTTCTGTTAGTATCGGACAGGTTAATCCGCCATCAGGCCAGGAAAAAGGTGAGTATGATAAGCCGGCTTGAACAACTGAAACTAGGCGCACTGAAGGAATTGGACTTAATTACCGATGCCAAGGAGATGGAACTCTGGCGAGTTAATTACCTGGGTAAGAAGAGCGAGCTAACCGGAATTCTGCGTAGTTTATCATCATTAGCTGTCGAAGAGAGAAAACCGGTTGGCGCTGCGGCTAACCGTATCAGAACGGAGCTGGAGAAGGGGCTAAACCAGAAAAAGTGCGCCCTGAGAGAAATACAACTGGCAGCGGTAACCAGAGAAGAGGATATCGACGTTACCCTGCCCGGGCGCCCTCTGCCGACGGGGCGGCTGCATCCCATTACCAGGACGATTAATGAGGTCTGCGAGATATATAACTCCATGGGTTTCCAGGTAACGTCAGGGCCGGACGTAGAATGGAACTATTACAACTTTGAGGCACTGAATATCCATGACGACCACCCGGCCCGTGATGTAATGTCAACCTCCTGGGTCGATATCGAAGCTGACAAGGACAGAGGTCCGATGCTGCTGCGTACTCACACTACCTCGGTAACCGCCAGGGTAATCGAATCCCAAAACCCACCGATAAGAGTGGTTGAACCGGGTAGGGTCTACCGCTATGAGGCTACCGACGCTACCCACACTCCTATGTTCCATCAGATAGACGGCCTGGCTATCGACAAAGGTATTACCATGGCAGACCTTAAAGGTACGCTGTACGAGTTTGCCCGCCGCTTTTTCGGGGAAGGAAGAGGAGTACGCTTTCGCTGCGATTATTTCCCCTTCGTCGAGCCGGGAGTCGAGATGGCTATCGAATGTTTGGTCTGCAATGGCCGAGGATGCCGACTTTGTGGAAATACCGGCTGGATAGAAATACTGGGCGCCGGAATGGTACACCCCCGGGTACTCGAGCGCGGGAATATCGATCCGGAGACATATTCCGGTTTTGCCTTCGGGATGGGTATTGACCGTCTACCCATGCTGCGTTATGGGATAGACGACATCAGGCTATTTTATAGCAACGACCTCAGGTTCTTATCCCAGTTTTAGCTATCGGGCAATAGCAGAATAGTCTTATCAGGTCTAAAATAATGAAAATATCGCTCAAGTGGCTTCGAGAATATTTAGACATCACCCTCTCTCCACACGAATTAGCCAATCGGCTGACGATGGCCGGTACTGAGACTGAGGGTATGCAGTGTATCGGTGAAAACTGGACAGGCATCACTATCGGCGAGATAACTGATATTAATCCTCATCCCAATGCCGACCGCCTCAAGCTGGTTACTATAGATTTGGGTAGCGAGCAGACGACGGTCGTCTGCGGAGCACCTAACGTTAGAATCGGGAGCAAGGTAGCCTTTGCTCCGGTCGGTGCTCAGCTTATCGATGGCCATAGTGGAGAACCATCCCGTTTGAAGTCCGCCAAAATTCGGGGTATTACCTCAAACGGAATGGCCTGCTCAGAGAAAGAACTAGGGATCTCAGATAGCCACGAGGGAATCATAATCCTGCCTGATGAAGCGCCTATAGGCACGCCACTGGCTGAGTATCTGGGCGACGTTATTTATGATCTGGCGATAACCGCTAATCGACCCGACTGCCTGTCGGTAATCGGTGTGGCCAGAGAGGTCGCCGCCCTAACCGGACAGGGATTGCATCTTCCCGATACCAGCTATACCGAAGCAGGACGTCCCATCGAGCAGCAAATCTCAGTAGAGATTACCGATCCCGAGCTTTGCTCCAGATACTGCGCCAGTTTAATCACCGGGATCAGAGTAGCCGATTCCCCCCGGTGGCTGAAACAGCGCCTGCTGAAGTGCGGTATGCGCCCGATAAGTAATATCGTAGATATTACCAATTACGTCATGCTGGAATACGGTCAACCCCTGCACGCCTTCGACTACGATCGGATTCAAGGCAGGAAGATTATCGTACGCCGGGCCGCCGCCGGTGAAAAGATGACCACCCTTGACGGGCTGGAACGAACCCTCTCTGACAATATGCTGGTTATTGCCGATCAGGAAAGAGCAACGGCTATCGCCGGTATTATGGGCGGCATCGATAGTGAGGTTACCGACGGTACAAGCTCGGTATTACTGGAAGCAGCCAACTTCAATCCCACCAGCATTCATCGTACCGGCAGTATCTTAAATATGCCCAGTGAAGCCTGTACCCGTTTCGAGAGGGGAATTCGCCCCGAACTGGTGGATGAAGCAATCAGAAAAGCCACCAAGCTCATTATAGAGCTGGCCGGCGGTCAGGCAGCCAAAGGACTGATTGATGTCTACCCCAACCGGCAGGAGCAGGAGCCGATACTGCTAACCAATGAAAAAATAAGGGGCCTTTTGGGTATCGATTTTAGCACCGACCGGATAGTAGCGGCGCTGACTTCCCTCGGTTTTACCTGCAAGATAGCAACAAATCCCTCAGGAGTCCGGGCTACCGCTCCCTACTGGCGAAGCGACATCAAACAGGAGGTTGACCTTATTGAAGAGGTAGCTCGTATCATCGGCTACGACAAGATCCCCACCACCCTGCTGGGTACGACGCTACCCAGTCAGAGCCCTGAACCGATGGTCAAACTGAAGCAAACGATAAGGTGCCACCTCAGAGGCTACGGATTCCAGGAGATAGTCACCTATTCCCTAACCAGCCTGGAGATGCTCAGGAAACTGCTTCCGGACAATTACATCGAACCGCCCCCCCTCCGTATGACCAATCCGATGACAGCGGAACAGGAATATCTGCGCCCCAACCTGCGGGCCAACCTATTAACTACCCTCTACTCGAACAGAAAACATGAAGACGACAGCATCAGAATCTTCGAGCTGGGTAAGGTATATCTCCCCAGGCAGAATGACCTGCCTGATGAACCAGAGATTCTTTGTGCCCTACTAAGCGGACCCAGGCAGAGTAAATCCTGGCACGAAGGAGACAGCCCGGTTGACTTCTACGATGCCAAGGGAACCGTCGAAAGCCTGCTCCATAACCTGGTAACAAATCTCGATTTCGAGAAGAGCAGCGACTTAAGTCTACACCCTAACAAGCAGGCCGCCATCCTGATAGACGGCAACAAGGCGGGCATCGTCGGCGAGCTTCACCCCGGGGTCAGGGAGGCTTTCGATATCTGTGAGCCTACCTACCTCATCGAATTTAATGTCACCACACTTTTACCCTTTACCACCGGCCACAAAATGTTCCGGCCTATACCACGCTTTCCGGCAGTAGTAAGAGACATTGCTCTTACAGTGGATAGGGAAGTGTCCCACCACAGCATACAGAGTAACATCGAAGGCACCCATCTGGTCACCAAGGTTACCGTATTCGACGTCTATTCCGGCGGCCAAATCCCTGATGGCAAGAAATCCCTTGCCTACCGGATTACCTTCCAGTCACCGGACCATACCTTAACCGACGATGAAGTTGATAAAATTCAGCAGCAGATAATCGATAAGCTGTCCCGAGAGCTGGGCGCTACCCTGCGTAGCTAAAATATGACTTACGTTTTTGTCAAGAGGAAATAAAATCTAGCGGGGGTATCGAATGAAAGACAGGGAAATAAAGAAGGTAGTAAGGCAGAGCTACGCCAGGATCGCAAAAGATGGTAGCTGCTGCTCCAGCCCGGTTAGTTCATGCTGCGGGAGTCCCGACTCCGTACAAGATATCAGCAGACGGATAGGATATACGAAGGCAGATCTTAGCGCAGTACCCCATGGAGCGAACCTGGGCCTCGGCTGCGGCAACCCGCTGGCTCTTGGCTCCCTAAGAGAAGGGGAGACCGTTGTCGACCTCGGTTCGGGAGCCGGTTTTGACTGCTTCCTAGCCGCCAACATAGTCGGTGAGGCAGGGCGAGTCATCGGCGTCGATATGACCCCGGAGATGATTGAGAAAGCGAGAGAAAACGCCGAGAAGGGCGGCTACACAAATGTGGAGTTCCGGCTCGGTGAAATTGAACACCTGCCGATAGCCGATGGCACAGCCGATATCATTATATCAAACTGTGTTATCAACCTTGCCCCCGATAAAAGAACGGTCTTCGAGGAAGCGTTCCGGGTACTGAAACCGGGCGGCAGGCTGATGGTCTCGGACGTAGTTTTATTGAAGGAGCTTCCCGAATTCATTAAGAACTCGGCGGCAGCCTATGTCGGCTGCGTCTCGGGAGCGATCACAAAAGAAGAATACTTGGCTAACATAAGAGCAGCCGGGTTTCGCAAGGTTAACATAACCGGTGAGGCAGTCTTCCCCATAGAGTGGCTGACGGACGACCCGACGGTAGAGGCAACTATCCAGGATTTACAGATACCACCGGAGAAGATGAAAGAAGCCGCCGATTCGGTCATCAGTATCAAGGTTCAAGCAGTCAAACCTGAGTCGGCAGCGCGGACATCCCTTCATCGACAAGCTGCCTGAGCCTTTCTGCTATCTCCGCCAGAGGTACAAGCTGTGACTCTTTCTCAGAGCGCTTTTTTACCTCGACGCTATCCTGTTTTAGAGTACGCTGGCTAACGGTCACCCGGATAGGTATCCCCAACAGGTCGGCATCATTAAACTTTACTCCCGGGGATTCCTGACGGTCATCCAGAAGCACCTCAAACCCTGCCGAACTGAGCTCGGAGTAGAGCTTCTCCGCCGTCTCCGCAACACCGGTATTCTCCCGATATAAAGGACAGAGATGGACCTGGTAGGGAGCGATAGGCAACGGCCAGATAATGCCCTGGTCGTCATGGTTTTGCTCAATAGCAGCCGCCAGCAGCCTGCCGATGCCGATGCCGTAGCAGCCCATAACAACAGGACGATCAATACCGTCAGGATCGGCGTAGAATGCACCTAATTTTTTCGAGAGAAAGGTACCCAGCTTGAAGATATGTCCGACCTCGATGCCGTGTGTCGAAATCAACTTGCCGCCGCACCTGGGGCATTTTTCACCGGCGCAAGCCCTGGCTATATCAGCCGTGATATCGGCACTAAAATCACGGGGGTAGTTGACATTCCTAAGGTGTGTTTCCGGGCTGTTGGCACCGGCAACAAAGTTCACCCCGGGGATTACCGAATCATCAACAACGGTCCTAATATTTCTGAGGCCTACCGGTGAAGCGAAGCCAGCGATAATACCGGCTTTCCTAATCTCCTCTTCATCAGCCAGATGGAGTTCAACGCATTTCAGGATATTCTTCAGTTTAACCTCATTCACCTCAAGGTCTCCCCTGATAACAGCAAAGACAAGCTCGCCGTCAGCCGCATAGAATACCGCCTTAAGGATATGGTCCGGCGATACCTTGAGAAAATCAGAGAGAGCACTGATAGTACTCACTCCCGGTGTTGCCACCTCTTCTAACGGCAACGAATCCTCTCCATCCCCCTTGCCTTTTGCGCAACAGGCCTTTTCCGAATTAGCCGCATACTGACAACCGGAGCAATAGATGATTTCATCCTCTCCGGTCTCCATAATGACCATGAACTCGTGTGAGTCCTTGCCACCAATAGCACCGCTGTCAGCTTCGACAAACAAAGCAGGCAGACCACAGCGAGCATATATCCTCTGGTATGCCTTAAGCATCTTGTGATAGCTCAAATCCAGACCCTTTTCATCAATATCGAAGCTATAGAGGTCTTTCATAGTGAACTCGCGAACCCGGAGCAGACCGGCCCTGGGACGGGGTTCGTCACGAAACTTGGTCTGGATTTGATATAGAAGCAGCGGCAGGTCCCGGTAGCTCTTAACATACTGGCTGGCCAGCCTGGTAGCAACCTCTTCATGGGTCGGGCCTAAACACAGCCTGCGCTCCCTGCGGTCATTCAGAACGAAAAGTCCCTCGCCGAAAGCCTGGTCGCGACCTGTTTGCTGCCATAACTCGAGGGGCTGGAGCACAGGCATCATCAGTTCCTGACCGCCGGCGGCATCCATCTCGTCACGGATTATATTTTCTATCTTCCTGAGCGCCCTCAAAGCCAGAGGCAGATAGGAATATATCCCGGAGGCCACCTGATATATCATCCCCGCTTTCAGAAGCAGTTGATGACTGACAGTATCTGCTTCGGCAGGTATTTCTCTCTGCGTCCTGCCGAACAATCTTGATATTCGCACTTTACTCGTTATCCAATCTAATCATATTCGCCGGTCTATTCGGCTTTTAATCATAAGAACAACTCCGCTATCCCCAAAGTCACAGGACAGCCAGATGATGAAGACACCCAATGCCTACCTTAAGTGTCTCAGGTAATATTGCGAGAGATACAGGACGCATCTGGTCTGATCCAGACCAGATTAGGCAAATTCCTTCTTACCCATTGCGACAAAAATAATTGCCACTACCCCCAGGGGAATGACAGGAAACATGGCACAGATAGCAGCAAACAGGCAGTATCCCCAGACTTTTCTCTTGAACATCAGAATACTACCGATTACGGCCAATATTCCGAGTGCGAGAAAGACAGCAGCCATACCTGTCGCCCAGCCAAATCCTGTTAATGATGCAAGTACCCCAGTTACTCCACTGCCAGCAACTATTCCGAAAATACCACCGATTAAGGTAAAAATAGCAGCCAGTGTTACCTTCCAGGTTCTTTTCATCGCTTAACCTCCCTTTGATTAAATTAGGTTATCAACAATGATACATAAGGCGTGACTATTTTTCAATACCCGGTCAGGTCTTTCGACACTTAAAATACCTTATTCCGGCAATTCAGGCTTAAGATTTTCAATTTCCCTCATCAATACGTTGATGAAATCCTTTTCTCTGATAGTCCGTATCTTCTTACCTTTTTTAAAGAGGACGGCGCTATTCCTGCCACAGGCGATGCCGATATCGGCATCTCTGGCTTCACCGGGCCCGTTGACCACACAGCCCATTACGGCTACCTTGAGCGGCCGGTTAACCTTCAGAAGCGCATCCTCAACCTCCCGGGCCAGGCTGATGATATCGACCTCAGCCCTCCCGCAGGACGGGCAACTGACCAGTACCGGACCACGCTGACGCATATTCAGGGTCTTCAGGATCTCATAACCAGCGGCAACCTCCTCCCGAGGATGAGCGGTCAGGGAAACCCGGAGGGTATCCCCGATACCAAGGTAGAGCAGGGTGCCAATACCCACTGAACTCCGGATAATACCTGCCCTCGGTGTGCCGGATTCGGTAATTCCGATATGCAGGGGATACGGAATCCTACCGGCAATATCACGATAGGCCTCAATGGTAGTAGGAACATCGAAGGCTTTCAGAGACACCTTAATCAGGTCGAAGTCCAGACTCTCCAGCAGCCTGATCTGCTTTAAGGCTGCTTCCACCATCCGCCGGGCAACGGATAGACCAGGGTGCTCTGCCTCAGGCAAGCTGCCAGCATTTACCCCGATGCGGATAGGAACACCTCTTTCTTTAGCCAACCTGGCCACGATAGATACCTCATCCGGCTTGCCGATATTACCGGGGTTTAAGCGCAAACCGTTGGCCCCGGCCTCCAGTGCGATTAATGCCAGCCGATAATCAAAGTGAATGTCAGCAACCAGCGGCAGGGAGGTGCCTTTTTTTATCTCTGCTATCGCCCGTCCTGCCTCGGCATCAAGCACCGCCACACGCACCAATTCGCAGCCGCAGTCTTCCAGCTCCCTGATCTGGGCAATAGTTGACATAATATCTCTGGTATCAGTCTTAGTCATTGACTGTACCACGATAGGGGCACCACCACCGACGGTAACATTCCCAATTTGAAGCGGCCTGCTGTTTCGACGAATTTCCATGATATCATCTGCCTCTATGGCATCAGGCTCCCTCCACCGACAATGCGCAAAATATCACTATAGGTCACCGCAGCAAAAACACCCATAAGCAGTAGGAAACCGATCAGGTGTACCATTCCTTCCGTCTTCGGCGACACACGCCGGCCCCGGCGTACTTTCTCCAACAGAAGAAAGCCTATCCTTCCCCCATCCAGGGCAGGGAGAGGGAAGAGATTTATCAAACCGATATTAAGACTGAGAAAAGCAGCGAACTCCAGCAGCGGACTAATCCCCACCTTGGCTGCCTCACCGGTCATTTGAGCAATACCTACCGGTCCTGTTAATCTGAGAGAGGTAGTACCGGCAAGCATACTCAGTATACCATTCTTAAAAAGGGCCATGGTTTCCACACATGCCGAGACGGCTAAAGACGGCACCCTCCAGAACGGCTCGCTGCGGCGAATAACGGTCGCCTCCGGCATGCTAATCACGATTCCCACTGCCCCCTGGCCCTCGGGAGGTCTCCACCTTGGTACCATATTAACATCCTCTACGGTTAAATCACTGTGCTCGACTCTTACCACGATCTCCCTGCCCAGGCTAATCTGGATGTAGCGCTGCAAGTCGCTACTGTTCTCCAGAGGCTTTCCGTTTATACTGACTATCCTGTCTCCGGATTCAATACCGGCTAAAGCCGCCGGGGAACCGGACGCTACATCCTCTACCAGCACCTCTCCGATTACCGTATTGTGAGGAACCATAAAAGCAATGGCAAAGAGTATCAGAGGCAGCAAAAAGTTCATCAGCGAGCCGGCGCTGAGCACCAGAAGCCTGATGCCAAAAGGCTTACCGGCCAGGCTTCTCGGCGCCCCGGGGTCTTCTTCGCCGGACATTTTGGTAAACCCCCCCAGCGGTATCGCATTCAGTGAATAGATCGTTTCGCCCCGTTTCACCGAGAATAATCTGGGGGGTAGTCCGACACCGAACTCCTTCACTTCCACCCCGGAGGCTTTGGCAGTGATGAAATGCCCCAGCTCATGGGCAATGATAATTACTGCCAGGACACCAAGGAAAATAAGCACCGTAATCAGCACGGGCTATCTCCGCTAACAAATCGGGAGGCCGTCTCCCTGGCCCAGCCATCAGCAGATATAATCTCATCCAGGTTCGGACAGGCCACCATCTGATGCCGCTCTAACACCTGCTCGACAAGGCGGGCGATACCGGTAAATTCAATGCGCCGGGAGAGGAACAGGTTAACCGCAACCTCGTCAGCGGCACAAAGCACAGCCGGGTAAGTGCCCCCCTTCCTGCCCGCCTCAATAGCCAGCCTGAGACAGGGAAATACATCCGGGTCAACCTGCCCGAAGGTAAGATTACTCATTACGTCCCAGTTGAGCCGCTCGAGATAGGGATTAGGCAAGCGCTCGGGATAAGATAGGGCGTACTGGATAGGCAAGCGCATATCGGGACATCCCAACTGGGCCTTAACCGAACCATCCACGAATTCTACCAGGGAATGGACAATACTCTGGGGATGAACTAGAACCTCAATGCTCTCAAAAGACATATCGAACAGCCAGTGGGCCTCAATTACCTCAAGGCCTTTGTTCATAAGGGTAGCCGAGTCAACGGTAACCTTCCTACCCATCCGCCACGAGGGATGTTTTAGCGCCTGCTCGACGGTGACTTGACCCAGCCGCGCTTTCGAATAATGCAGGAAGGGCCCCCCCGATGCCGTCAGCACAAGCCGAATCGGCTTCTGACTCTCTCCTTGAAGGCATTGCCATATCGCGCTATGCTCACTATCGAGAGGCAAAATGCGGGCTTTACTCAGCCCGGCTTCACGGGTGATAATCTCGCCGGCTGCAACCAGCGACTCTTTGTTGGCCAGGGCAATTTCCTTTCCGGCCTTTACCGCCGCCATCAGGGGCAATAAACCCGATCTCCCGGAAGTAGCGATAACAACGGTATCCACCTCAGGATGAGAAGCGATATCCTCCGGCGGTAAGAACTCACAGTTTATATCAGCCGGTCTTTGTCCTGACTTCCCATCCTGGAAATAGACAAGCCTGGGCCGGAACTCATTTACCTGCCTGGCCAGCAAGTCAATATTCTTCCCCGCAGCCAATCCGATGACACGAAACCTGTGCGGAAAAGCACGTACTACCTCAAGAGTTTGTTGACCGATAGAACCGGTTGAACCCAGAATGGCCAGTTGCTTAATTACGCCAGTCATATCAAGCAATAGTATACATAGTATACCACATAGTATGCCAGCGCACCGGCAAAAATGAGACTATCGATACGGTCAAGGACTCCGCCGTGGCCCGGCATCATGCTGCCGGAATCCTTTACTCCCATATTGCGCTTCAGCAGGGACTCGACAAGATCACCAATCTGCCCGAAGATACTGACCAGTACGGCTAACGGAATTACCTGCCCGGGAAAAAGCGGAAGACGGAACGGGGTAGGGGTAAAAAACAGTATGCTCACTACGGCAGCAGCGCCTATCCCGCCTGCTACTCCCTCCCAGGTCTTGCCCGGACTTATGCCGGGAGCAAGCTTGTGCCTGCCGAATTTTCTACCGACAAAGAAAGCCAGGGTATCGGAAGCCCAGGTAACAAACAGGATAAAGAATACCCAGTTTCTGCCATCATCCAGCCCCCTCAGAGCAACCAGATGACCCAGCAGCCAGCCCACATAGAGTATACCGGCGATTGTCCAAACCCAGCTCTGGAAAGCCCCTTCTTTATTCCGACGCGCCAGAAGTCCCATTAAGGGTAGCACCACCGCCGAGGTCAACAATAAGGGCATGAGTAAACCAGGAGTAAGATAAGGCGCCAGGAAAGACAGCAGCTCCGGGTTGCGCTCCAGAATAAAGAACGCCGTCCAGATTAGACCGAAGCAGGCGAACGGCAACAGCTTTGCCATAGCTGCCATTCGATAAAACTCAAGAGCAGCCAGGACGCCAAAGACGACCATTAATACGGTAAAACCCCTCTCGCCACCAAACCAGACAACCACCACCAGAAGAGGAGCAAACCAGAGGGAAGTTATAACCCTTTTCTTAAGCATACGCTTCTGCCGGACATTTAGTTATAATCCACCGAAGCGCCTATGCCTGTGACTATAAGACAGCAGCGCTTTATCGATATCCTTCTCATTGAAGTCGGGCCACAGAACATCGGTGAAATAGTATTCGCTGTAAGCCGATTGCCATATCAGAAAATTGCTGATACGGAGTTCACCGCCGGTGCGGATGAGCAGGTCAACATCGGGGATATCGTTAGTATAAAGGAAACGGCTAAACAACTCTTCGTCTATATTCTGCGGCGGGACGCCTTCAGCGATAATACCACGTACCGCATCCAATATCTCAAGGCGTCCTCCGTAGTTAAAGGCAAAGCCGAGGGTCATCCCGGTATTGTTTTCTGTCAGCTTAACGGCCTTACCTATCTCCTGCTGGAGACCTGGCGGGAGTTCCTCCAAACGGCCGAGATGGCGAAGCCTGACCCCTTCTTTATGAAGCTCCTGAGACTCTCCACCGATTACCTCTTCGAAGAGATGAAATATCCCCCCGACCTCATCCTGAGAACGGTTCCAGTTTTCGGAGGAGAAACCATAAAGGGTGAGATACTTTAAGTGGTACCGGTTGTTGAAATAACGAATCGTAGAGCGGGCGCTGTCTACTCCGGCGATATGCCCCCTGAACCTGGGCAGCCCGCGACGCTCTGCCCACCTGCCGTTGCCGTCCATAATGATAGCAACATGACGGGGATTGCCGGCCTCTTCTTCAGCAGTTAACGAATCAACTTCCATGACACAAGTGAAAAACTGGCGACAACCTTTAGCCCGGACTAGACTTCTTCAATCTCTATTTCTTTATTCTGACCAGCCTGCTCGGCAAAGGCTATGAATCTGTCGGTAATCTTCTGCAGCTGGTCTAAGGTGCGCTTCATCTCATCCTGCGACATCTCTTTGTCTTTCTCCAGCTTCCTCAGTTCATCCATAGTCTCACGCCTCAGATTACGGATGATCACCCTCTCCTTCTCCACCCTTGCCCTTACCACCTTAACCAACTCCTGACGCCGTTCTTCACTGAGAGGCGGAATATTTATGCGAAGTACATTTCCGTCACTGACCGGATTCAGCCCGAGGTCAGATTTCAGAATGGCTTTTTCAATACTGTGCAGGCTGCTTTTATCCCAGGGCTGTATCACCAGCAAGCTGGCTGCCGGTGCGGAAACGCCGGCGATTTGAATAAGCGGGGTCGGGACGCCGGCATATTCTACCTTGATATGTTCAACCAGAGCCGGAGCCGCATGCCCGGTCCGAATTGTAGTCAGCTCCTTCTTTAAAGCTTCTACAGAGGCCTGCATCTTTGCTTCAGTGTTCTTCAAAAGTACGCTAATATCCATTGTTCCGCTCAATCATTAGTCACCATAGTACCAATATGTTCGCCGTTAACAGCGCGCTCCAGTCCCTGTGGAGCCTGAAGATCGAAAACCACTATCGGCAGCTTATTCTCCAGGCAGAGAGAGAGAGCAGTGGCATCCATCACGTTAAGACGCATATTCAAAGCTTCAAGATGGCTGATTTTATCGAATTTCTTAGCCTCGGGATTCTTATTAGGGTCGGCGCTGTAGATACCATCAACATTATTCTTGGCCATCAGCAATACTTCCGCTTCGATCTCTATAGCCCGCAGAGCCGCCGCAGTATCGCTGGTCATATAGGGATTACCGGTACCTCCGGCAAAGATAACCGCCCTGCCTTTCTCCAGGTGTCTGATGGCACGGCGTCTGATATAGATCTCCGCCACCTGCTGAATACCGATTGCCGTCTGGGTCCTGGTAGTTACACCTACCTTCTCTAGGGCATCCTGAAGAGCCAAAGCATTTATCACGGTAGCCACCATACCGGCGTAGTCGGCGGTAACCCTGTCCATCCCTTTACGCTCAGCAGCGGCGCCACGCCAGATATTGCCGCCGCCAACAACAATGGCGACGCCGACACCCATTTCCATCACCTGTTTGATCTGCCTGGCTATCCGGGTAAGGGTATCGGTATCAATACCATAATCTATTTTGCCGCTGAAAGCCTCACCACTGAGCTTAAGCAGAACCCGCTTATACCTGGTAGTGGTCATAACCAATAATACCTATCTACCTAATTCAAATCGGGCGAATCTGGCTACCTTGATATTCTCACCTAACTTGGCGATAGTCTCAACGATAATGTCCCGGATAGTTCTGCCGGGGTCTCTAATGAAAGGCTGTAACAATAAGCAATCCGCCTGAGGTTCGACGTCAGCTTCATCTTTAATCTCGTCATCCGAAATAAATTTAGGAGGCATGGCCGCTACCTGCATTACCAGATTATGCGCCAGCTCCTTAAATTCAGCGGTACGGGCAACGAAGTCGGTCTCACAATTGACCTCGATCATAGCGCCGATACGCCCGCCGGTATGGACATAGGTCTCAATCACACCACAGGTAGTAGATCGCTCCGACTTATCCTGGGCCTTGAGAATACCCTTCTCCTTCAATATCTGTTGTGCCTTCTCCATATCACCGCAAGCTTCAATAAGGGCATTGCGACAGGATATCACTCCAGCCCCTGATTGCTCCCTGAGCTCCCGTATTTTAGCCGTTGGAATATTCAACTCCCGCTCCTTATACTACTACTCATCACCAGACATGAAAACAACCGGTTCGGTATCCTCGGCAACCGCAACCTCTTCTATGCTTTCTCCATCTGGCTGCTCTTCACGGGCCAGGAATTCGGCCCCTCCAGCCTTACCCGCCAGAACCGAGTCGGCGATCCGGCTGCAGGCAAGCTTAATGGCCTTAATAGCATCATCATTAGCCGGAATCGGATAGTCAATACCGGTAGGGTCGCAATTGGTATCGGCAACAGCCACCACCGGTATGCCAACCCGTTTTGCCTCTTCTAAAGCCAGCCTCTCCTTGGTAACATCGACAATGAACAGAGATGAGGGTAGACTGGTCATCTCTTTGATACCGCCTATCATACGATTGAGACGCACCAACTCCTTACTCAACTTGAGGGCTTCTTTTTTAGGCAAATGTTCAAGCTCACCCCTGGCTTGCTGGTCTTCCAGACGAACCAGATAGTCTATACGACCCTGTATCGTACTAAAATTGGTCAGCACTCCACCGGGCCAGCGCTGGTTAATGTAATACATATTACAGCGCTTAGCCTCTTCCTCTATCGACTCCTGGGCCTGCTTCTTGGTACCGACAAAAAGCACGGTACCGCCGTCGGCGACCAACTGCTCGATAAAACTGCAGGCCTTCTCCAGCATGCCAACCGTCTGCTCTAGGTCAATGATATGAATACCATTACGCTTGGTGAAGATATATCTCTTCATACGAGGATGCCAACGACTCGTCTGATGGCCGAAGTGTGCCCCGGCTTCCAAAAGCTGCTTGATTGTGACTGTACTTGCCAATCTTACCCCCCCCTCCTGAACTGTTAAGTAGTATAACATAACTACTCGCTATACAGCAACACGATAATAGGGCAGCCAAAACCCGGCACCTGTTGCTTCGGCGTAGTGTATTTACCAAGTAGACAACCGGGCCTAACCACAGTTAAACCCGATAAGCCTTATCTTGCTGTCTTCCTCTCTAAGCGTCCAGATAGTCAGGCAGCTGCCCCAGGCACTGGTCGTGACCGTGCCCTGAATCCTCCAGCTGCCATTGCCTTCATAATCAGCAACCCACTGGCCAACCGGGGTTGCCGGGCTTATTTTTACCGGTGTCTCGGAACCCTGTCCTTCAACCGCCTCCTGGTAGTAATCGTCGATATACGGTATGCCGGCAATCTGAATTATAGCAATCGCCTGTTGACTGCTCAAAGCAGCAGGCGATACTAACGTATTTACCAGGCCGCAACCCAAGAGCGGAACAACCAGCAAGACAGCAAGTCCACTTAGCAAAAGCGATTTGGCTTTGTTTCCCATTTCAGTCCACCTTTCCCTGCTTGACAAACTCGTTAATGGATACTTTAAGTACCGGAGTCGCTTTTGTCAAGCAGAGCCCGGCACCAACGATATACCACCGGGTTCCGAACCGGAGCATACCTCCGACAGGTACGTCACTGGCGGGATAATATATAATAGGGGAGAAGGATGGGAAAGGCCGGATCAGCCGCCATACCGGAAGGAATCTTATAATTGCTATTGTCACAATATTACTGATTAAAGAGAGGTAACATATCTTGTTAATAAGAAAAAAGGAAACGGTCGCCCGGGGGAAATATATAGACTTTGTCAGGAAACACTTTCTTACCAGGTCAGGCAAAGAAGCGGTATGGGAACTGGTGGAGAGGAAAAACACGTTCCACTGCGGGGCGGTTGCCGTCGTCGCCATTACCCGGGATAAAGAGTTAATTCTGGAAAGACACTGGAGATACGCAATAGAGTCTTTTGTTATTCAACTACCGGCGGGGTTGACCGACCGGGCAGAAGAAAGTGAAGAAGATGCCGCAAGACGCGAGCTCCTGGAGGAGACAGGCTACCTGGCGAAGGAGCTTATCCCGATTAAGGTAACACCAGAATGCTCGGTTCTGACACCCAGCCGGGTCAATCATTTTCTAGCACCGGACGTAGAATATATCGGAGGCGAGAATCCCGATGATGCTGAGATAATTGAGGTCCTGAAAATACCCATCGCAGGATTGCCGGATTTTCTACTCAACCTACCTGCAGACACCACCATGGACCTTAGAGTTCCCGGAATAATCTGGATCATAGAAAAAATGGGGTTAATCTAAAAAAAGGTTCGGCGAAACTCATTAAGGTTATTATCGAAAGGGGCAAAGAATAATGAGTTCACGGCTATACAGTCGTGCTGGCGTCCCTGGAGGGATTCGAACCCACGACCCGCTGCTTAGAAGGCAGCCGCTCTATCCACTGAGCTACAGGGACGGCTTTCACTACTAAAATGTAGCACGAGCCAGGTGAGAGGTCAAGCTAACCTGGCTTTACCCCGGATAGCCAATCCCCCCTTGGGTGAGCAGGCAGACAGAGGTAACAATAGCGCCGGCAATACAAACACCGGCCAGGATGGACAGGAAGGCGGGCTTGAATTTTATCTCGAAAATAGTCGCCGCCAATGAACCGGTCCAGGCGCCGGTTAGCGGCAGCGGAACGGCAACAAATGCCATCAGCCCGATCCACTTGTATCGCTCCACAATCCCACCCCGCCGCCGGGCACGCTCCTCAAGCCACCGGAACCACCTCCTGAAGACACCCACCCTGCTCAGTCTCCGGGCAATGGCATTGAAGAACAGCAGCAGGAACGGCACCGGAATCAGGTTGCCGGCGATAGCCAGCGGCAGGGCATAATACCAGGCGATGCTATACGGATAGACGTCGGAAGGTATCAGGCCCAGGGCGAACGGTATCGCTCCACGCAGCTCGACTATCGGCAAAGCAGAAACGGCAACCACCACGAGTTCCTTGGAGAAACCGAGCCCATGAAGTACATTGAGAATATTATCGAGGAACACGCTAATCCTTAGCCTTTACTTACGCAAAACTGTAGTCCGGCCGGAAGGCAGCACCTACCGAGTGTAGCAAACAGGTTCATCAGCGTCAAGACAATTTGCGAGAACCACAGTAATATAGTAGACTTTGGGGAGGCTATAGGAAGCGATGAACAAAGCAACTATTCGGGACATAGACGTCAACGACAAGAAAGTCCTGGTAAGAGTCGACTTTAACGTCCCCCTGGACGAGGAAACCGGGGCTATCACCGATGACAGCCGCATCAGGGCAGCGCTACCGACGATCAGGTACCTTATCGACCGGGGAGCCGGGATTATCCTCTGCTCGCACCTGGGCCGCCCGAAGGGTGAGATTGTTGATAAGCTGCGCCTGACAAACGTAGCCCGGCGCCTGGCAGAGATTCTGGGGAAGCCGGTGAAGTATGCCAGGGACTCGATCGGCCCCGAGGCAAAGAAGTACGCAGCCGAACTGGGCGACGGAGAGGTCCTGGTTCTGGAGAACATCCGCTTCCATCCGGAAGAGAAGCAAAACGACCCTGCCTTTGCCCGGGCCCTGGCCTCACTGGCCGACTGCTACATCAACGACGCCTTCGGCACATCGCACCGGGCCCATGCCTCCATAGTCGGCGTTACCCGTTACCTACCTTCGGCAGCAGGACTGTTGCTGGAGAAGGAAATAGAAAACCTGAGCGGCATTACCGAGAACCCGTCCCACCCCTTTGCCGCTCTTCTCGGCGGCGCTAAGGTGAGCGACAAGGTCGGTGTGATAGAGAACATCATGAGCAAGGTGGACTACATTCTCATCGGCGGCGGTATGGCTGCCACCTTCCTGAAGGCACAGTCCTGCCAGGTAGGGTTGTCGCTAATCGAGACAGACAAGCTAGGCGTTGCCGCCGACCTGATGGAAAAGGCATCAAAAAACAACGTCCGCCTGCTGCTGCCGGTCGATGTTGTCGTTACCGATGAAATCAGCCCAAAGGCAGAGGGCAAGGTTGTCGCGATAAAAAACATCACCGCCAACAAAAGGATTGTCGATATCGGCCCCCGCACAGCCGGCACCTTCAGGGAAACACTGCAAAAGTGTAAAACGGTTTTCTGGAACGGGCCGATGGGGATATACGAGATACCCCAGTTCGCCAACGGTACGAAGACCATGGCCGATACTCTGGCCGGTCTGAACGCTACCACGGTGATCGGGGGAGGCTCCACTGCCGAGATAGTAACCGAAATGGGACTGGCCGGCAAGATGACCTTCGTCTCCACCGGCGGCGGTGCTTCGCTCGAGTTTATCAGCGGTAAGATACTGCCGGGAATAGAGGCTCTGCCGGACAGGGAATGATGACTATGGACAGCCTGGAATTAATGCGGAACCTAGCTCAACCCTCCACCGGTAAGATTGTGCTGATGGTACTTGACGGACTAGGAGGACTGCCCCGCTCCGAAACGGGAAAAACCGAGCTGGAGACAGCGGATACGCCCAATCTCGACAGGCTGGCAAAAGAAGGCACGACCGGCCTTATCGACATAGTGAGTCCGGGCATAACCCCGGGCAGCGCCGCAGGGCACCTGGCCCTGTTCGGTTACGGCCCGATCCGCTTCATTATCGGGCGGGGCGCTCTGGAAGCAGTCGGTATAGACTTCGACCTCAAGCCGGGAGACGTGGCCGCCCGGGGGAATTTCTGCACCGTCGACAAAAAAGGACTGGTTACCGACCGGCGGGCCGGCCGTATCACCAACGAAGAATGCACCAGGCTCTGCGGGCTGCTGGACGGTATGACGATAGAAAACACCAGGCTCTTCGTCCGTCCGGTAAGGGAACACCGCTTCATCGTGGTATTTCGCGGCGACGGTCTCAACCCGGCTGTCAGCGATTCCGACCCGCAGCAATTGGGAGTCCCCCCCAGGGCCGCCAGCGCATTGCAGCCGGGGGCAGCCAAAACAGTGAGCATTTCCAATAAATTCATCGCTCAGGCAAAGAGAATCCTGGCCGGGCAGCATCCCGCCAATATGCTTCTTCTCCGCGGCTTTTCGGAAAGACCGGATTTCCCAGCCATGACCGAGATATATAAATTGAAGCCGGCGGCTATCGCCGTCTACCCCATGTATCGCGGCCTGGCCAGGCTGGTGGGCATGGACATTCTGGACCCGGGAACCGGCCTCGAAGATGAACTGAAGGCACTGAAAGCAAACTACTCCGCCTATGATTTCTTCTTCTTACACGTGAAAGGGACCGACAGCGCCGGTGAAGACGGCGACTTCGAACGTAAGGTCAGTGTTATCGAGGAACTCGATAGGGCATTGCCCGAACTGATAGACACCGGGCCTGATGTTCTGATAGTCACCGGAGATCACTCAACACCGGCCATACTGAAAGGGCATAGCTGGCACCCGGTACCCGTGCTCCTGCACTCCAGGTGGTGCCGCCCCGACCGGGCAATGGAATTCGGTGAGTCAGCCTGTGCTTCCGGAGGATTGGGGCGCTTCCCCGCCACCCAGGTTATGCCTCTGGCAATGGCTCATGCTCTCAAACTGAGGAAATTTGGCGCTTAGGAGGTAGGACCAGGATGCGCATCCCGATGATAGCCGGTAATTGGAAGATGAATACCACGGTAAGCGAGGCGGTAGAGCTGGTCAGCAAAATGCGCACCGGCCTTGATGAAATAGCCGGCGTCGAGAAGGTAATCTGCCCGCCGTTCGTCTCATTAACAGCGGTAAAAGAGCTAATCAAAGGGAGCTCGATAAAATTAGGGGCGCAGAACCTGTACTTCGAGGACAAGGGCGCCTATACCGGCGAGATTTCCCCGTTAATGCTGGCCGATCTCTGTGAGTTTGTCATCATCGGCCACTCGGAGCGCAGGCAATACTTTGGCGAGAGCGGAGACATCGTCAACAGAAAGGTCAAAGCGGCGCTGAAGGCTAACCTAAAGCCTATTCTTTGCGTCGGTGAGAAACTTGAGGAAAATGAAACCGGCAGAACCGAGGAGGTGATTGCCGAGCAGCTCAGATCGTCCCTGGCCGGAATCGATTTCCTTGACGCGGTGACGGTAGCCTACGAACCAATCTGGGCTATCGGCACAGGCAGGGCAGCCACCGGACGACAGGCAAACGACACCATTGCTTTCATCCGCATCAGTATCGCCGGACTGGGGACGAAAGAAGCCGCCGGGAAAATGCGGATTCTCTACGGAGGCAGCGTCACCGCAGAAAACGCCGCTGAATTTATCAAGCAACCCGAGATAGACGGCGCCCTGGTCGGTGGGGCCAGCCTAAAAGCAGACCAATTCTTGAGCATCGTGACCCAGGCCAGGGCAAGCAGCGGCTAAGGCCTCTTATCGGGCTGGTCACGGGAAGAGCGCCACGATCGAATAAAGAAACACCGCCCTTACCCGCAATTGCCCGCGTGTTACAGTGCTACTTTATTATCACGAGCGGGGCAGCTTGCACAGATTTAATCATATCGAGGTTTAGAATATGAGCCATCTGGTAGCCATAGTCGGACCTACTGCCATAGGTAAAAGCAAACTGGCGATAAGACTGGCCCAGGCGTTTAACGGGGAAATAGTAAGCGCCGACAGCCGTCAGATATATCGCTTTATGGATATCGGTACGGCCAAACCAAGCCCTGAGGAGCTATCCCTTATTCCCCACCATCTGGTCAACATCATAAACCCGGATGAAGACTTCAGTCTGGCGCAGTACCAGCGGCTGGCCTACCGCGCTATTAATGACATCCAGAAACGGGGAAAACTAGCCGTGTTAGTCGGCGGCAGCGGGCAATATGTCTGGTCGATACTGGAGGGCTGGGGAGTACCTGAGGTACCACCCGACCCGGAGTTCAGACAGAGCCTGTCGGAAAGAGCCGCCAGAGAGGGCGAAGGCAAGCTCTATCAGGAGTTGAGGGAGGTTGACCCTGACTCAGCCCGGGATATCAACCCGAATAATGTGCGCCGTGTCATCCGGGCACTAGAGGTATATCAGAGCACCAGCATCCCATTTTCCCGGCTCAAGAGTAAGCAAAAACCGCCCTTTGAAACGATGATAATCGGTCTGACCACGGATAGGGCAGAGCTGTATCGCAGAATCGACTCAAGGGTCGACGAGATGATAGAGCAGGGGTTGATAGCCGAAGTGGACAGGCTGCTTAATATGGGCTACGGGCTCGAACTACCGGCTATGTCCAGCATCGGCTACAAGCAAATCGGCGCCTTTCTAAACGGCGGGCTGCCCCTGGCTGCAGCAATACAGCAAATCAAGTTTGAGACCCACCGTTTCGTCAGACACCAATACGCCTGGTTTCAACTCAAGGACAGCAGAATCAGCTGGGTTGACATCGGCAGTAATAATACCAAATCACAAATCACGGAATCATTTGCCCGTTTCACGGCAGGTACGGTAGAAACAAAACTCCTGCCAAGCCCACCCACTTCAAGAAAGGGCACACATGTTATATAATGAGTTATCCTCAAAACAGCAGGGCTGGTTCAGTAAAATGGATTTCACTAAACTAGAGGGAGCCGGTAACGATTTTATGCTGGTAGAGGCCGGTGATACCAACCGTGATTGGTCGCGGCTGGCCATTGCTGTCTGCAACCGCCACTTCGGTATCGGCGCCGACGGTCTGCTGCTCCTGCTGCCGTCAGAGGCGGCCGACTTCCGGATGTGTATGTTTAATCCCGATGGCTCCGAGGCGGAAGCCTGCGGCAATGGTCTGAGGTGCCTGGTAAAATACATCATAACCAGGAAGCTGTTAGCCGGAGATAAGGCACAACAAATCTGCTATATCGAAACAAAAGACGGCGTCAGGAAGGCGATAGTAAACCGTTCGGAAGGGAAACCGCTCAGCATCCAGGTTAGTATGGGTCTGCCTAAATTTAAGGCCGGGGAAATACCGGCCGCAATAGGGGAGCGTGATCGGAAATTAGTTGACATAAAGTCTATGCTGAACTATACTATTAACCTGGATGACCGGAAACTACCCCTGAACCTCGTTTCGATGGGAAATCCACATGCTGTCTATTTCACCGGGCAACCGGTGGCGGATTTCCCTTTAACCCGGATAGGGCCGGAGGTAGAGCATCACAGAATATTTCCACAGCGGGTAAACTTTGAGGTCGCCCGGCTGATCGACCGGCAGCAGATAGAAGCCAGGGTATGGGAGAGGGGAGCCGGTGAGACGCTGGCCTGCGGCACAGGCGCCTGTGCAATAGCAGTAGCCGCCCGGTTAAACGGCCTCACCGATGGCAGTGTAGCGATAAAACTGTCCGGGGGCATATTGAATGTAGAATGGGACGGCAAGGGTGAAGTATTGCTCAGCGGTCCTGCCGAAATAGTATTTACCGGCCGGTGGCCGGGCGGGGCATAGTGAAATGAGACTATCAAAACGAATAGAGAATCTGCCGCCCTATTTATTTCGCGAGATTACGCGCAAGATTGCCGAGAAAAGGGCCAAGGGGGAAGAGGTAATCAGTTTCGCTATCGGCGACCCGGATTTCCCCACACCAAACAACATAATCAACAGACTCTGCCAGGCAGCGCAGGACCCGGCCAACCACCAATACCCGGAGAGTGACGGTCTTCCCGAACTACGCCGGGCGATAGCGGGATGGTACGAAAAACGCTTTGGCGTTTCTCTTGACCCGGACAAAGAAGTGCTGCCTCTTCTCGGCGCCAAAGAGGGCATTGTCCATGCCGCTCTGTGCTTTATCGATCCCGGCGATATTGCCCTGGTACCCGACCCCGGCTACCCTCCCTACGCGATGGGCACCATAATGGCCAATGGCAAGCCGTACTATATGCCTATTACGGAAGGGAACGATTTTCTTCCCGACCTGGAAATAATACCTTCCGATGTAATTAAGAAGGCTAAACTGCTCTGGATAAACTATCCCAATAATCCCACCGGTGCCGTAGCGGAGCTCGATTTCTTCAACCATGTCGCTAAGTTTGCCAGTAATCATGATCTGGCCGTCTGTCACGACGCTCCTTACAGCGAGGTTGCCTTCGACGACTATCAACCGACTAGCTTTATGCAGGCAGAAGGCGGCAGGGAAACCGGCATCGAGTTCCATTCCCTGTCCAAAAGCTATAACATGACCGGGTGGCGGATAGGAATGGCAGTCGGTAACGCGGAGATGATAGACGCCCTGAAGAGGGTTAAATCGAACATAGACTCAGGTATTCCCCAGGCCATTCAGTACGCTGCTATCGAAGCGCTCAACGGTCCTCAGGACCTGGTTAGAAAGCAGAGCCTAAAATACCAGAGACGGCGTGACCTGGTCGTGGATATGCTTAGCGACATCGGTCTTGAAGCCAGGCGGCCCAGAGCAGGTCTCTATATCTGGACCAAGGTTCCCAGCGGATATACCTCTCTCGAGTTTGCCAACGCCCTGCTGGAAAAGGTGGGGGTGGTGGTTACTCCGGGCATAGGCTACGGGCAGAATGGTGAGGGCTACGTACGTCTGTCTCTGACCATTTCCGACGCTAACCTGGTCAAAGGGTTATCGCGGTTAGCCGAATGGCGTACCCACTAAAGCAGTCTTGAGCTAGAAAAAGTAAGTTGACATAATAATCGGGGGCCATTATCACCAAGAAACCGGTTGCGACCCACGCGTCTCGGGAACGGGCATGCCTGGTAGCGGTAGCAATCAAAGAGACCGTTAACAAACAATGGCCGGTAGAAGACTCGGTAGAAGAACTGGCACAGTTAGCCAGCGCAGCCGGCGCTGACATAGTAGGCAAGCTCACCCAGCAGCTAAACGTACCGTCGAAGACATACTACCTCGGCAAAGGCAAGCTTGATGAGTTGATCGCTCTGAAGGAAAGCCTCAACTATAGCATGGTGGTCTTTGATGACGAACTGTCGCCGCTGCAGCAGCGGAACCTGGAGCAAATTCTCAAGGTAAAGGTGATTGACCGCTCCGCCTTGATCCTGGACATTTTCGCCCGGCGTGCGCAAACCAGAGAAGGTCAGTTGCAGGTAGAACTGGCCCAGCACCAGTATCTACTGCCTCGCCTTGCCGGACAGTGGAGCCACCTGGAAAGGCTTGGCGGTGGTATCGGCACCAGGGGCCCGGGTGAATCACAGCTTGAGACAGACCGGAGACTGGTTGACCGTAAGGTCAATCACCTGAAAAAACAGATTGAATCGGTAAAGAAACACCGTAATCTGTACCGGCAGCAACGCAGACGGCAGGGTATCCCCATTGTAGCACTGGTTGGCTATACCAACGCCGGTAAAAGCACTCTGCTGAATGCCTTAACCCATTCCGATGTACTGGTCGAGGATAAGCTCTTTGCCACCCTGGACCCGACCACCCGCAGCCTTACTCTACCCGGTAAGGGTAAGGTACTATTTACCGACACCGTCGGCTTCATACAAAAGCTGCCGCCCAGCATTGTCACTGCATTCCGGGCAACGCTGGAAGAACTGGCCGAAGCCAGTATCCTTTTGCACGTCGTCGATTTGACCTCGCCCAATGCCGCCGAGCAATGTCAGGCCGTCGAGCATATTCTAGAAGACCTCGGCCTTGCCGACAGGCCCATAATCACGGCACTGAACAAAATCGATTTACTGCTTAGCAGGGAGAAGAAATGGGACGAGCAGTCCGCCATAGACCACCTTTCCGGACAGGACCTAATAGCCAGCAAAAATACGGCACTTGTCTCGGCAGTAAAGAAATGGGGCCTTACCCGGCTCCTTGAAGTGATCCAGGATATTTTAGGCCGGATCCGGGCCTAGTTTAAGGCATCAAGAAACATGACGCTCTAGAATCAAAATCTAGGGGCCTTAAAATATTTTTTAATGGTAATCTACCTTCGGAAGCAGCATTTTAGGAATAACTCCCTGATTTTATCGTTTCATTAAGATAAGCATCGTCAAAATATGCAGATCGTCGGAACATCCGACAAATAAAAAGGACGGAGACAATAGAAACTCAAATTCCAAATGCTTCCTTAATATCATGGGTTACAAAATAAACCCTCGCAGGAATAATCGGGAACCATTACGTCGGAGTCGGAGATAGCTGAACTGTTCGAAAGCCGTCTTGAATGGAAGAAACAGCTTGAGTGAGAAATCTACTTCTACTTCTGTTTCTGTTTATTATTATGGGCGCACAATATATGTTATGTAATCTACACGTTATAAAACAGCCATTGGGAAATACCCCAAAACAGACAAATGGCTAATTATCATCAGGGGTTAGTCTAAGATAACCTCAAAAGCCCTCTACTCTTAAATACACCATCAGGAGTAACTAACACGGTATTTTCTTTTAAGTGCAGACGGAGAAAATGCGCCCTTGCTATCCTGTTCTCCCAACACCCCGATAAAACCTTTGTAACGCCCTCCCGAACGTTTTACCTGTCCTACCGACCCTCCGGTTACCTGGTGGTGTTATGTCAAGTTGATTTCCGCATACCCTACTGTAATACAGGTATTACCAATAACGGGATAGCGGCCAGATCTGCTCACCGATTTCTTTCCGGGAAGAAAAATCATATGCGGTCCGACCTACCTTGAGGCAGGCCCTAGCTGGAGATACCTCGATAACCATTTCTGCATCGGGCAGCCGGCTGTGCAGAATATTGGCAAGAAGCACGGCCTTTTCCAGGCCGTCGCCACGGCCGTAGTTCCACACCTCGTCAGGTTGAGCAAGACGCCCCGGCCCATCGTATATCGACATCTCAGGCATCTCGCTTAATCTCCGTACTAATAGTGAGCTATCCTCAATTCCCCCGGCACCTTCAATGGAGACCGGGTTACGCTGCATAGCGGCAACCAAAAACGGCCACGGCTCCGTACGTATCAGGTCGCGGTAGGCATAGAACGCCATATTAGCGGTATCGTTACGCTCACGGATAGATTCCAACCGGTTGACGATTTCCGCGCGTGTCATGCCGAGAACGATACCCAGCGGCTCCTGCCCGGAGACGAATTCCTTCTCACTGGCATCAGGAAGCCTGGGGTCGGTATTACAGAACGCAGCCAGCCTCTCCAGAGCCACCTCCGCTTCCAGACAATCAGAAGCCAGCCGTCCCTTAAGCAGCTCCAGATCGCCCCGAGTATTACACTTGATGTTCTCCTGTCGTACCAGATCCTCAAGCTCATTAAGAACAATGCGGTGGCGTAAAGGGGTAATCTGAAATTCTTCAGCATCAATCTGGGCCATCAGTTTATCTCTGGTCCTATCGTTTATCCGGTACGGGCTGCCGTGCTCATAAGCAAATACCCTCTCGGCGCCTATGTAGTTATCCCCCCCGTGCATCGACCATCGAATCTGGAAGCATTTCTGCAAGTCGCGGCTATGCCGCAGGAAATTAACGATATTCTTGTCATCCAGCGGGGCCTTGAGATAGCTTTTCAGACGATCGGCGAAATGCGCATAGGCCCCTTTGTCAATGGTTGCCTGGTTATAAACGGTGTGGACATAACCGGTCGGGTGGGCAACAATCGTAACCGCCTCCTTCTCCAGTGCCCGACGGGCCTGTGCCGACAATGCGGTACCGTTAAACCACATGCTCTTTGTTACCAGCCGCCGGTTGTTGGTCAGAATCCCGTCATCAACATCGATGAAGTCCTGGGAATGCAATGGCGTAGCCATCAGATAGATGTCTTCAAGCGGGATCCCGGCCACGATGAATAAAGCCGCCGCATAGAGCGCCGCCAGAGAAACACATTCCCCCGCCCCTGTCTCGTAGTTAGTTTTGTAGCGAAAGGCATCCATCGCCTCAACCGTCTCAGTCTTCCAGTACGGTATGACATTGCTATCATACTTATCCAGGCCGAAGTGAGCCCGGATGTCCATATCGAAGTAATACCGGTCACCCTCATAGCCGAACAAGGCATTAGACTTCCGGATCGTATCCTCACTGATGAAGCCGCGAAATCGCGCTATTTCACGCTCCCTGGTGGTAAGCCCCCACGTCTCCAGATCCAGGTTAAAGGTATAATTGTCCATAATATACTGCTTCAGCTTTGAGATGCGACGGTAGGGGCTCATCTCCGCCAGCCCGGAAAACCACGGATTATCACGCCATAACCAGATACGCGGCGACATGATATTGGCCAGGACCAGGCTGTACATCAACTCCGGGAAAATAAACACCTCCATATCGGAAAGCGTAACAGCCGATGACCTGCGTTCCATCTCTTTCGAATTGTTTTCGGTCATTTACCCTACTCTACCCAATCTGTTCTTTAATACCGATTAAATAATCACAAGAGAGAGGAGGATATCAACAAGAGGAGCCAGAAAAAACGCTAATCGCAAGGGAAGTGGGCTCGGTAGGGTTCGAACCTACGACCAATCGGTTATGAGCCGACCGCTCTGCCGCTGAGCTACGAGCCCCCAAAAGTCAGTGACGAATTAACCCAATAGATTGATGGTAAATGGTAACAACAAAACCGCCTGCCAGAAAACAAGCAGTTCTCTCTAACTGAATCAGCTGCTCTCTGCTATAGTTAGATTATATTGGCTGGAGAATTTGAAGTCAATACAGAACAGGAAGTCCGAAAGAACAAGGATGTTCGAGCCAACGTCAGCCTTCTGCTTCCTAACGGCTCTTTCTTTTGCGAACGACCAGCAGCACAACAACGAGAGCTACGATTATTGCAACACCTATCCGCCAATCCATTAACAGTCTTCTCCAATCTTCAATACTGGAACGGAGCATCATGCCCGTTCTCAGCGCCTATGACAGAATCCGTTAATGGACACTTTAACCAGTTGGACTCCCCTTGTCAAGTCTGGCGCCTGATATGGCGAGGATACACATGCTTAATCAAAGGATACTCACCGGAAGTTTGCTTTTTAGCCCCGCTATGGCGTAAAATCTACGTGTAACTTAGCGGTGCGGGAGTAACTCAGTGGTAGAGTTCCTGCCTTCCAAGCAGGCTGTCGCGGGTTCGAGCCCCGTCTCCCGCTCCATATAAACTGCGATTTTGCTTAACTTTTTTCACCGCTCTACTCTCCCGTTTTGTATCTGGGTAATCCGCTGTATTATGCTTTTCGACAAAGTCAGTGTTAAGGGGATAATGAAACTCAAAACAGTACTAACATGCTTTGCTTTTATCGCATTAATGCCTCTCTTAGCATGCTCACCAAAATTAGAGAAAGCCACCATTACGGTCACCTGTGAGGATTTTGCTCAGAAGCAAGACATTGTTGCAGCTGCCAAAAACCCGTTTTCTGTGGGTAAATCGTTCACAGTAGCCTTATGCTCAGAGTCATCGGCAGGATTTCAGTGGCAAGAATCCGCGTTGATAGGCGACGGAGCTGTGGTACAGCAGACTGCTTACAGGCCCGGCACCGAACAGGATGTCTGGACTTACAAGACACTTAGTCCCGGCAATACTATGCTTCAATGGAGCACCACCGACGACAGCGTTGAGCAACGGACATTCCGCATAGCCATCGCTGTTGAATAGTCTTGCCTATATTACCCCTATATTGCTTATCAAAGGATGCTACCTACCAATCCGGCATAACAGAGTCATAGCCTGCCCTTCTTAAGCAGCCCGAACAGCCGCATTCTATACGGCTTCCCCGACGAGACGTTGCCGTTTTGTGTTTAGGCTGATATAATAACCAAGGTTGGTTTCTTAAACATCCCGAGCAAATATCTGAACCAGTACGCTCCGGGAAAGATTCGATACGATTTCTGTATCTCCAGCCATTTTTGTAGTTCGTGGCGCATTCGTCTAGCGGCCTAGGACACCTCCCTCTCAAGGAGGAGATCACCGGTTCGAATCCGGTATGCGCTACCAAACTTGACTTTTAGAGCACTCGTTTTTATAATATGCCAGTTGTTCATATCATTTAGCGAACAGCTTCGAGAGGCGGTGCCCGAGTAGCGCAATGGTAGCGCAACCGACTTGTAATCGGTAGGTTAGTGGGTTCGAATCCCCTCTCGGGCTTAGTTCTTGGTGGTTATACGAGGAGGGGTGCCGGAGTGGTTAATCGGAGCAGTCTGTAAAATTGCCGCCTGAAAGGGCTACGTTGGTTCGAATCCAACCCCCTCCACCATCCAATATGTGAGCCGCGATACTAAGTAGACGGAACAACCGTTCGGGAAGGGCTCATGTATAGTCGTCCCGAAGCGGAGCTTCAGTGAATTCCGGGTTTCTCTTTTTCACCGGCTGTTCTGTGGCCCGGTTTTTTAGAGACCGAGGATAAGACTATTTGATCGGAATTATCCGAATCCTGCAACGCAGCCTCCAGCTTTTCCAACCGCCGGCTAATCATATAGAGGCTGCCTACCAAAAGCCTGGCGGTCCGGTTGCTTGAGCGCTGGGTATAATCCGCGATACCCCATCCTACGAAAGAGAGTCCGATGGCAAGCATGAGGAAACTGATACCGATCTGCGTGCTGGTAGCGTTCAGACGGAGAACAAGAACATTCCAGGATAATTCAGGATTGAGGCTTACCTCCGATATCAACTCAGACAATGAAGAGTAGGTCTGATAAACCCACACAATCGCTACCACTACGAATAATGAGCCTATCAGGACAAACCTCATTTCGCTTAATGCACGCGTTACTCGCATCACCAGTCACCTCACGCAATTTATCTGAATCATTCTATCACAATATATAGCAGCATTAGCGAAAAAGCAATCCTGCTCTCTAAATGTTTATCCGCTACAGCCCCCTTTAATTCATCCGAACAGAATCATGCTTGACAAAACCATACAAAACATTCTAGTCTATACAGGTAGTTTACTGCCGTCGCTTGTGACTCACCCTCGCAATGACATCCGAGTATATAGCTGCCGGTTCAGGACTGCGATTCTGCCAGGGCAGTTGATGTCTTTAGGACGATGTAATCACAGGTTGACTTTTCGTCTCTATTACCTTAAAATTAGCTACATCAGTTACGTGTAAAGTAAAGTTAAATTATACGTAAATAAATGTGCCCACATAGCTCAGCCGGTAGAGCGCATTCTTGGTAAGAATGAGGTCACCAGTTCGAATCTGGTTGTGGGCTGAGGACAAAGGGGGTTTTTGAAAATGGCTAAGCAGAAGTTTGATCGCAGCAAGCCACACTGTAATGTTGGTACCATCGGTCATGTTGACCACGGCAAGACAACCTTAACTTCGGCGATAACTCTGGTGCTGTCCAAGGGAGGTACGACCGGCTATCGTTCGTTTGACAGTATCGATAACGCTCCAGAGGAGAAGGCAAGAGGGCTTACTATTGCCATTGCTCACGTAGAATACGAAACTGATAAGAGGCACTATGCCCATATTGATTGTCCCGGCCATGCTGACTTCGTTAAAAACATGATAACGGGGGCAGCCCAGATGGATGGGGCAATACTGGTGGTCAGTGCCCCCGATGGTCCGATGCCCCAGACCAGAGAGCATGTACTGCTAGCCCGTCAGGTAGAGGTTCCCGCCATGGTGGTCGCCCTGAATAAGGTAGACATGATGGAGGACGAGGAGCTTCTGGAACTGGTGGAGATGGAAGTCCGAGAGATACTTAGCAAACAGCAGTTCCCCGGCGATGATATCCCGATAGTAAGAGTGAGCGCCATCAAAGCGCTGGAATGCGGCTGTGGCAAGAGGGAGTGCCAGTGGTGCGGCCCTATCTGGAAGTTGATGGATGCCGTTGACAGCTATATTCCGATACCGGAGCGGCCTAAAGACCTGCCCTTCTTGATGCCGGTGGAGGATGTTTTCAGTATCAAGGGGCGTGGTACCGTAGCGACAGGAAGAGTCGAGCGTGGCGTAATTCACCCGGGAGATGAAATCGAGATAGTAGGCCTGCACCATGAGCCTAAAAAGATAGTGGCTACCAGCCTGGAGATGTTCCACAAGCTCTTGGATGATGCTGAGCCCGGTGATGCGGTGGGTATCCTGCTAAGAGGTGTAGACCGTGAGGATATTGAGCGAGGACAGGTACTGGCTAAGCCCGGTTCGATCAAGCCGCATACCGAAGCTGAGGCCGAGGTCTACGTCCTGGGTAAAGAAGAAGGCGGGCGGCACACCCCGTTCTTCAACGGATATAAGCCCCAGTTCTACATCAGAACAACTGATGTTACCGGTACTATCGGGCTACCCGAGGGGGTGGAGATGGTTATGCCCGGTGATAATATAACAATGAAGATAAAGCTAATCTACCCGGTAGCCATGGAGAAGGGCCTACGCTTTGCTATCAGGGAGGGGGGCAGGACAGTAGGCGCCGGCACTGTCAGCCGCATCATTGAGTAATTATGGCTAAGAAATCTGAGGCGAGAATAATTATCCACCTTGCCTGTACCGAGTGCAAGGAAAGGGGATATACCACTACCAAGAATAAGAGGAATGATGCTCAGCGGTTAGAGTTGAGTAAGTACTGTCCCCGTTGTCGGGTACACAGGCTACATAGAGAGGTAAAATAAGACTGTGGCGGCTCAGAAGTATAAGACTACCGCGGTAGCGCAGCGTACCGTTACCAGCACCAAGAAGAGTTTCTCGATAACCGGGTTTTTGGGCGGTATCGGTTCTGAACTGAAGAAGGTGGTATGGCTTTCCCGGCGTGAGGTGGTATATCTAACCGTGGTAGTGATTATTATAGCCGGTGTCGCCGGCCTGGTACTGGGAGGAGTGGATCGCGGCTTTGGTCAGTTGGTTCGTAACTTCTTCTTGGGTGGTTAGTGATCGGCAACTACCCCGTGAGGTTGAGCGAGGTTTTTATCGTCCCAATTAGTGAATTCCGCGCCAGTTGCTGTAGTCTTGAAGTCTTTCTGAAATCTTTCTTGCGGTGAGGTCTTGTGGAGGAAAAGCAAAAATCCTGGTTTGTCGTCCATACCTATTCCGGGTACGAAGAACGGGTCAAGAAGAACCTGGAGCAGCGCATCAAGTTTATGGACTCTGAAGACGAGATCGCCAGGGTAGTTATTCCTACTGAGGATGAGATTGAGGTAAAAAGCGGCCAAAAGCAAACGGTGAGCAAGAAAATACTACCCGGCTATGTCCTTGTCCAGATGGGAATGAGTGACCAGAGCTGGAAGATAGTACGTAATACCCCCGGCGTCACCGGTTTTGTCGGCGGGGGAGATAAACCGGTCCCTCTGACCAATGAAGAGATAACCCGGATTTTGAAGCAGATGGAAGCAGAAGCACCCAAGCTGAAGATCGGTTTCCGAGAGGGAGAGAGCGTTCGTGTGACTGATGGCCCGTTCCTTGATTTTATCGGAGTGGTGGAAAGTATCAATTCAGAAAAGGGTAAGGTCAAGGTGCTTCTGTCCCTGTTTGGACGTAGTACCCCCGTTGAGCTTGATTTTCTGCAGGTAGAGAAGCTTTAAGTTTTCAGGAGAGATAAATGGCGAAAAAGGTTAAGGCCGTAGTTAAGCTGCAGATACCAGCCGGTCAGGCAAACCCTGCCCCTCCGGTGGGTCCTGCGCTAGGTCAGCACGGGATTAATATAATGGGATTCTGCAAAGAGTACAATGAGCGCACCGCCAGCCAGTCCGGTTCTATCATTCCGGTTGAGATAACCGTCTTTGACGACCGGTCATTCACATTCATTACCAAGACACCACCCACCAGTGACCTGTTGAAAAAGGCGTTAAGCCTGGAAAAGGGGGCCGGAGCTACTGGCCGTGAGAAAGCGGGCACATTATCCCGTGACAAGCTCCGCGAAATAGCACAGCTTAAGGCGAAAGACCTGAACGCAGTCGATATTGAGGGGGCGGAGCAAATCGTTAAGGGTACCGCCCGCAGCATGGGAATTGAGGTTGAGTAGAGATGGTAAGACGGAGTAAGAAGTATCAAGAAGCGGTTAAACTGCTGGACAGGCCGGAGACATATGCCCCCGGTGAAGCTATCGAACTGGCGAAGAAGATGGCCTACGCTCAATTCGATGAGAGCGTCGAACTTCACCTCAGAATGGGACTCGACCCTAGAAACGCCACTCAGCAGGTACGAGGCGTTGCCCTGCTGCCTTACGGACTGGGTAAACAGGTGCGCGTTCTTGTCTTTGCGCAGGGAGAAGCAGAAAGAATTGCCGAGGGAGCAGGGGCAGACTTTGTCGGCAGTGATGACATTATTAAGAAGATAGAAGGCGGTTGGCTGGAATTCGACACCGCTATAGCTACCCCGGATATGATGGGCAGGGTGGGCAAGCTGGGAAAAATCTTGGGCCGCAGGGGCCTGATGCCCAACCCCAAGTCGGGGACGGTAGTAGCCGCCGAAGACCTGCCCCGGGTAATCGAGGACTCCCGTAAGGGTAGAGTCGAATTCAAACTGGATAGAACGGCCATTATCCACGTTATCCTGGGCAAGATCAGTTTCGAGGCTGATAAGCTACTGGGAAATCTGACGGCAATAGTAGAGGCCGTGGTGAAAGCCAAGCCCAGCGGCGCCAAGGGCCAGTACATCAAGTCAGCTACACTGACCACAACTATGGGACCCGGGATAAAGCTTGACCTTAGATCAACCATTGATCTAGGTACCGGTTGATCTTATTAGACAGTTAACAGATTAATAGTTTCCTGTGATAGTGGGTGCCGGCAAGGCTTAAATTTTACCGCCCGCCGAGGATAAAACAAAGACTCTGGACCAGCAGCGTTTTTGCTTTAGCCCTTGTGCGGCAGGCACAAGGGCTTTTTGTTAAGATGCGACTGGTAATAGTGAGGAGGTTAATCAGGTATGTCCAGGGAAAAGAAGACTGAGATTATCGATAGATTCGAAGACACTTTCTCGAGGTGCAGCGTTGGCATTTTGACTGACTACCGGGGTCTGTCGAACGCCGAAATAACCACCATACGCCGCAGGTTAGGGAATTCAAGCATCGATTATAGAGTGGTGAAGAATACATTAGCCCGGTTTGCCGCAGAAAAAGCGGGAAAGACCAACCTGGCCAGTTCCTTTGTCGGGCCGGTAGCTATTGCCTTAGGCTACGGTGATGTAACCGAGCCAGCCAAGATTCTGACCGAATATATCATCACTTCAAAATCGACATTGACTATAAAGGGCGGCTTCTTAGGAGACCGGGTGCTTACTCCGGAAGAAGTATCGACTCTGGCCCAGTTGCCGTCAAGGGAGATACTACTGGCCAAGCTGCTCGGAGGGATGCAGGGTCCTATTGCCGGTTTAGTAAATTGTCTTAGCGCCCCTATAGCGGGGGTGATGAGAGTGTTACAGGCTAGAATTAAACAAATGGAGGGAGAATAAGATGGTAGAAGAACAGGAAGTCAAGATGGAACAGGGTGAGGTAGAGGAAAAAACAGTCAAAAAAGCAGCCAAAAAAGCGAAGGAAGAAGCGACTGTCAGCGGTCAGGGAACTGCGGCAGAGGCCAAGAAAGGGCAGAAAATGGCCGTTGAGGATATGATCGCAGCGATAAAGACTATGACGGTACTTGAGTTGTCGGAGATGGTCAAGGCCCTTGAGACTGAGTTCGGCGTTAGCGCCGCCGCTCCGGTGGTCGCTGCCGCGGCAACGACTGGAGCTGCTGCTGCTCCGGATGCCGAGGAAGAGAAAACGGAGTTCACCGTGGTCCTCAAGGATGCCGGGGCCAACCGGATTAATGTGATCAGGGCAGTACGGGAATTGACTTCCCTGGGGCTGAAAGAATCCAAGGACCTGGTGGAGAGTGCTCCTAAGCCGGTGAAGGAAGGGGTCAGCAAGGAAGAGGCTGCTGCAGCTAAAGACAAGCTGGAAGCCGCCGGGGCTACCGTCGAGGTCACATAGCGTTTACCCGACTTGCCAACAGCCTTTGACAGTGTATATAATCCCCAGTGATAGCTTTCACTGAAGGGAGACAGCTTATTATGCATTATCCCGATAGCTTGATACTGACGATTATGGGGGGAGTGTTTGTCGCGGTCGGTGCCGGCGTCTTTTTTAAGGGCAAGATTGATGAGAAGAAGGAGTACAACGACCTCACCGACCGTACTGATATGAAGGAGTTTCTCGAGTATTCACCGGAGCAATCAAGGGCAGGAGCATTCAAACTAGGGGGCAGAATAAGCATGATTGTCGGCCTGGTTATGCTCGGAATAGTCGGCGCCCTAAGGCTCTGGGGCTAGGGCCTCCTGCCGTACCTTAGTTTGGCAACCAGGAGCATAGCGACACAGCCTGTCCCAATAGCATTCCAGACAATTACCGGGGTTAGACTGAGGTAGAGACCGTAAACCAGCCAGAGACTGAGGCCAACGAGCATAAGAATGGTAAAGGCCATGCTTATCTCGTAGGCACTCTTAAGCCGGAAGATGCGAACAAGCTGCGGTATTGTACTGGATGTTGTCAGTGCCCCGGCGATAAAGCCGAGCAGTTCTACTGAACTCAACGATAATTACCTTTCCCCGTCTTTATCTCCGGACCCGGGTTTATAATACCACCCGCCTCGGCCGGTACTGGATAGCCTCAGCCAGGTGATGGGCCTTGATTATCCCTGCATTTTCCAGATCAGCGATGGAGCGGGCCAGTTTCAGGATGCGATGGAAGGCGCGTGCGGAGAGGTAGAGCTGCTTCATAGCTGCCTTGAGCAGGCTACGTGCCGATTCTTCTGTCTGACAAAACTCTCTTACCTCGGTTGGCATCATTTCCGCATTACAGGTTAATCCGGTTCCCCGGAAACGCTCTTTCTGTATGGCACGAGCCGCCTTGACCCTTTCCCGTGCTTTAGTTGATTCCTCCCCCAGTCTGTCATCGGCCAGTTTCTCGTAGTCAATATGGGGCACCTCGACGAAGATGTCAATACGGTCGATGAATGGACCACTGACGCGCTTCTGATACCGGGAGACCACTGCAGGAGAACAAGTACAGGCCCGGAATGGGTCGCCGTAGAAGCCGCAAGGGCAGGGGTTCATCGCACCGACCAGCATGAAGTTAGCCGGGAAGGTCAAGCTGCCCTGGGCCCGACTGATAGTAACTACCTTGTCCTCAAGAGGCTGACGCAGCACCTCGAGAACAGAATGACCGAATTCAGGGAGTTCATCAAGGAACAGAACCCCGCGGTGGCTGAGGCTTATTTCCCCAGGTTTTGGCCAGTGCCCGACGCCGACCAGACCGGCGTTGGAGATGGTGTAGTGAGGAGAACGGAAGGGACGCTGCCTAATCAAGGGAGTATCTGTCGGTAGTAGACCGCTGATGCTGTAGATCTTGGTAACCTCCAGTGACTCCTCAAAATTCATTGGCGGCAGTATAGATGGTAGTGTACGTGCCAGTAATGTTTTACCACTACCCGGCGGCCCCACCATGATAAGGTTATGCCCTCCGGAGGCAGCTACCTCCAAAGCACGCTTGACATGCTCCTGTCCCTTAATGTAAGCCAGGTCAGTAGCAACGAGATGATCAGGAACAGATTCCAGGATACCACCGGCCTGGTATTCCGGTTGTGGTATCTCTCCCCTCAAATAACCGACCAGTTGTGCCAGCGAAGCAATGGGGATAATCTTTATCCCTTCTATCAAGGATGCTTCTTTAGCATCGGCTTCAGGGACAATAAGAGTGGTAAACCCTTTCTCGCGGGCAAGCGCAGCCATAGGCAAGACACCATGGGTATGGCGCAGGCTACCGTCCAGCGATAACTCACCGAGGATAACGGTATGAAAAACGTCGGCCTGTATCTGTTCGGAGCTTAAAAGTATACCAACGGCAATGGGCAAATCATAGGATGGTCCGGCCTTCTTCAGGTTAGCAGGGGCAAGGTTAACCACTATACGCCGGTTGGGAAAGCTGCAGCCGGAGTGACGTATGGCGGCGCGAACCCGCTCCCGGGCTTCCTGGACAGCAGCATCGGGCAGACCGACGATAGTAAATGAGGGCAGTCCGGGTGAGATATCCACCTCAACCTCGATAGCAGCTCCCTCCAGTCCCACAACAGCACAGCTGATTACCTTGGCCAGCATGACTTTTTACCTTTCCTCTTGTACGACACCCCATTGTAGCGTAAATAGATTCGGCACGCAAAGTATAGGGCCTACCTTCTTGACACAACCGCGTCCTTTGCCCTATACTACTTTGCCTTGATGAACAATCGACAGCTACGAGATACTACTATATTTTGATGAACTGCCGGAGATAATAAATGACCAGCATGAGCAATGAAACAGCCCTGGTAAAAAAGCCCTGGGAGCCCGCTACGGCCGGAACCCTGAATGTAATATCGGGTTGCTTTGGAATCGGGGGCGGGATTTATTTTGCCACAATTGGTGAACTGGATTGGGACCTTCCTGCTCTGATTATTGCTATTGTCGGAGTGGTGGGCATTTCCAGGATAGCCTTGGGGGCAATTGCTCTAATCGGAGGGATATTTGCCAGAAGGAGAAAACTCTGGGAATTAGCGCTGGCCGGCTCTATCATAGCAATACTATGCGCACCCCCGTTAGGGATACTATCCACGATATTTGTTTCAATAGGCAAGAAGGAATTCAAATAGACTTTTTTCGGAGTAGCGGGTGCCTCCATCCTATCTCAACATATGCTCCATAATTATGTTGTGAGCCAGATGGGCTTTATCTCCACCCCGGAATTCAAAGGTCTTGGGCTCAAGCCCTATCGTCTGGATAGTAAGGGTATCACTGACAAAGAAGCCGCTTCTAATGAAAAAACCCTTGTTGTCCTCACTAGCCACTGAAGCGATAAGAGCATAAGGAATGCTCACCAAGGCCTTCTTTTTCTTCATAAACGCTTTGTCATAGAAGATTATTCTCTTATCAGTAAACCCGATAAAACCGCTACCGGCACCTTTCAAATCAAAGACAGCTCGAATGGTCTCATCCGGCAGACATATCCCCTCAATCTTCTCTAACTGATCCTTTTTGTCCACCATGATATCCGGAGCCAGCTGTACCATTATCCAATCACCTCCAGTAAACATAAAAGTGCCAACTATGACAGTATCAACACCCCAGATTATACCACTTCTTAATAACTTGTTGTGCTCCAGTTCTGATGCTACAATGAATCCAGGCAGGAAAATAATTATATGTCGCTTGACTCCATAATCGTCAGAGGTGCTCGTGAGCATAACCTGAAGGATATCAACGTCACTATACCGCGTGACAAGCTGGTGGTTATCACCGGCGTTTCCGGATCTGGGAAGAGCTCGCTGGCCTTCGACACTATCTATGCCGAGGGACAACGCCGTTACGTAGAATCCCTGTCGGCTTATGCCCGCCAGTTTCTAGGGCTGATGGAAAAACCGGATGTTGACTACATTGAGGGCCTGAGCCCGGCAGTTTCCGTCGACCAGAAAGGGGTAAGTCGAAACCCACGTTCTACAATGGGCACGATAACCGAAATCTATGATTACCTACGGCTGCTTTTTGCCCGGGTCGGGCACCCCCATTGTCCCCAGTGTGGGCGGGAGATTACAGTACAGACGATACAGCAGATTGTTGACGCCATCACCGCACTCCCCGAAGACAGCCACATCATGATTCTGGCGCCTCTGGTCAGGGATCGTAAGGGAGAATACCAAGCGGTGTTTGACGATTTACGTAAAACAGGCTACGTAAGGGTACGTATCGATGGTGACATTCATGACCTGTCCGAGCAATTACATCTGGACAAGAATAAGAAGCACTCTATTGAGTCTGTGGTCGACCGGCTAGTAGTCGGCCAGAGCGGGAGTCAGGATCGCATTACCGATTCGGTGGAAACCTCTCTTAAGCTGGGGGCCGGGGTGATCCTGGTATCGATAGTTAATGGTGAGGAGATGCTCTTCTCAGAGCACTTTGCCTGTGTTCACTGCGGCATCAGTCTTGGTGAAATTGCTCCAAGGACATTCAGCTTCAACAGCCCCCACGGTGCCTGCCCGGAATGCAGCGGCCTGGGCTTCAAACAGGAGTTGGATCCCGACCTTATTATTCCCAATAAGGATATCTCCATCGCCGACGGGGCTATCCATCCCTATCAATCCGGGTTCTGGTATCTTGAGCAGCTTGATGACCTAGCCCGACGGCATGATTTTTCTCTCAATAACCCGGTTAGAAGTTTAACCAAGGAGCATCTTGATCTGATACTGTACGGCGAGAAGGGTGATCTGGTAAGTTATCGCAACCGCTTCGGCCGGGTAAGGCAATATTTCACCGGTTATGAGGGTATAATTCCGCGGCTGGAACGGTTATATCGCGATACGGATTCGGACAACTCCCGGGCAGCACTGGAACGCTATATGACAACCAGGGAGTGCCCCGTCTGTAATGGCAAGCGCCTCAAGCCGGAGTCTCTGGCGGTAACTATCGGAGGCAAGAATATTATTGAGATCAGTTCGTTATCAGTATCCCAAGCCCTCAATTGGGTAAAAGCACTCAGAGAAGGTAAGCAGCCTATCCTGAGCCAGCGTGAACAGATGATAGCCCACCAGATTATTAAAGAGATAACGGCACGGCTGGGTTTTCTCGAAGACGTCGGTTTGGACTATCTCACATTAGACCGCCCCTCGGCCACCTTGAGCGGTGGAGAAGCGCAACGAATTCGCCTAGCTACCCAGATCGGGAGCGGACTGATGGGCGTACTCTACATCTGTGATGAGCCAACGGTAGGTCTGCACCCCGCCGACGACTTCCGGCTGATTCAGACACTGAAGAGACTAAGAGATCTGGGCAATACGGTACTGGTTGTAGAACATGATGAGGCCATGATGCGAGCTGCCGACCATATTATTGATATGGGGCCCGGTGCCGGAGAGCATGGCGGAAGGATTATCGCCAGCGGCACCCTGCACGATATCATAAAAGCGAAAGATTCGATAACCGGCCAGTATCTTAGCGGAAAGAAGCGAATTCCCCTACCCGATCAACGCCGCCCCGGCTCCGGGGAGGAGTTGATGATAAAAGGGGCCAGACAGAATAATCTGAAGAATATTGATGTCCGTATCCCGCTGGGCAGGTTTATCTGTATTACCGGCGTGTCGGGCAGCGGCAAGAGCACCCTCATTAATACAGTCCTCTACCGGAACCTGGCGCAGACGCTTTACCGATCCAGGGAAAGAGCCGGTGATTGTGACGGCGTCTTCGGTATGGAACATATCGATAAGGTAATCAATATCGACCAGTCGCCAATCGGACGCACTCCGCGCAGCAATCCGGCCACCTATACCGGTACCTTTACCCCTATCCGTGAGCTTTTCGCCACTGTCCCCGAGGCCCGCATGAGAGGCTATGCGCCGGGAAGGTTCTCATTCAATGTTAAGGGCGGACGCTGTGAGTCATGCCGCGGGGATGGCTTTACCCAGATTGAGATGCAGTTTTTACCCGATGTTACCGTCCCCTGTGAAGTGTGCCAGGGCAAGCGTTACAACCGTGAAGCACTGGAGATTAGATTCAAGGGTAAGAATATCGCCGAGGTGCTCGATATGACCATTGAGCAAGCCCGCTCCTTTTTTGAACACTTCCCCAAGATAAAGAACAAGCTAAGCACCCTCTGCGATGTCGGACTGGGCTATATGTGCCTGGGCCAGCCGGCGCCGACACTATCCGGCGGTGAAGCACAACGGGTAAAGTTATCCACCGAGCTGTCAAAGCGGTCAACCGGGCGGACACTATATATTCTCGATGAACCGACTACCGGACTTGCCTTCGACGATGTGGCGGCACTGCTAAGGGTACTGCAGCGGCTGGTTGACGGAGGTAATACGGTGATTGTTATCGAGCACCACCTGGATGTAATAAAGAACGCCGATTATATCATTGACCTCGGACCAGGGGCAGGCGACCACGGCGGCTACATAATCGCCAGCGGCACACCAGAGGAGGTTACGCAGCAGGCATCATCAATAACCGGACAGTATCTGGTCAAAGCATTGACCAATGGTGTAGAATATAAACTGAAAGACTGACTACTTCCGTCCGGCAGTACTTTCCGGTTGTTCGCGGTAAAACGGGGATGATAGATGAATAGAAAAGAAGTACTCGAATCGATTAATGAGAACGTAGAGAACAAAAACCTGCTGAAACATATGCTGGCCACCGAGGCAATAATGCGGGCTCTGGCCAAGCGTCTCAGTGAGAATGAAGACGAGTGGGGGCTGACCGGGCTGCTGCATGATATCGACGTAGAGCTTACCGATGGTGATGAGAACAGCCACAGTAAGCTGGGAGCCGACCTCGCCAGCGAACTGGGAGCCAGCAAGGAAATGGTGCACGCCATCCTCTGTCATAATGCCGCGCATGGACTCCCCTGTGAGACAAAGCTGGATAAGGCCCTGTTCTGCGCCGACCCGCTGACCGGCCTCATTACAGCGTCGGCCCTGGTCCGGGCCGATAAAAAGCTAGCCGGGCTTGAAACCAAATCAGTACTTAAGAGATTCAAGGAAAAGGCCTTCGCCGCCGGTGCCAACAGAGAACATATTGCATCATGCCAGGGGCTTGGCATTGAGATCGAAGAGTTTGTTTCCCTGGGGCTTAAGGCAATGCAGGACATCGCCGGTAACCTGGGCCTATGATACCGCCCCTAGTTAACTTCCAGTGTGGACCCGTCCGCGGTTTTCCTGACATTAATGCGGGTGGGAAAAGCATCTCTGAGTTCTTCGATATGGGTTATCACCAGTATCTTTTCAAAGTCATCCTGAATTGAGGTTATCGCTTCCTTAATCTTCTCTATACCAATGCTGTCCTGCGTACCGAAACCCTCATCAATTACCAGAGTGGGTAGTGGTGCCCCCGCCCGTCTGGCCAGTAGTCTGGACAATGCGATACGAATGGCAAAGTTAATCCGGAAGGCTTCACCACCACTGAACATTTCATAATCTCGTGTTCCCAGCTCATCCGAAATTTTAATGTCCAGGGTCTCCACCACACTCCCCGACTTTGTCCCCCTCTGTGTTTCCATCTTAACGTGCATTCTATTATCAGTCATATGAGACAATAATTGGTTGGTTTCCATTTCAATCTCAGGAAGAGCGCTCTCAATCAGCAATGCCTGGACTCCCCTTTTCCCAAAGGCCTGAGCCAGCTCCTGATAGATACTCCCCTCTCTTATTGCCTGGGTAAGTAATTTTTCCTTTTCCTGTAACTTTATGTCAAGTTCTCGGCAGCGCTTCAGTTTCTCTTTAAGACCCCCCAGTGCTTCCTGGGCCTGTTTCTGCAGCGCTGTCTGCGACTCATATTCTGCTTCCGCTCGGGTCAGCTCAGCGACAATCACAGGCAGTTGTGCCAGTTGTTTACTCATGACCTCCTTTTTACGGTGGTCACTTTCCAAGCTACAGCGCAGTTCACGAGACGCCTCCTTTGCCTGACCAACGGCCTCCTGTGCCTGGCTGATGAGCCTTTCTGCTTCCTCAAGCTTCTGTTTGAGCCCTCCGTACCGCTCCAAATCAACCAAGCGCCGACGTGATTCTTCATGCTGGTCAGGGCTGTAGCCCAGTGCCGCCAGTTCCTCTTCGATATGTTCCAGCGCCTGTTGCTCGACGGTAGCGAAATCCCTACTGGTCAGATGTTCTTCAATACCGGCAAGAACTCCCCTGGTCTCCTTGAGCTTGTCGCTGGCATGTTCAGCCCGGCTGATCTCCTGACGCAGAGCTTCAACTCGACTTTGAAGGGAAACCCTGTCCCGATTTAGATCGGCCTCAAGCAGAACGATTTCCCTCTCACTCTGTTCAAGCTCCGCCTTCTTCTGCTCAAGCTCGATCCTATTCAGCTTGAGTGACTCGACCTTCCCCTGCTTTTCACCGTTATACTTGATCTCAATCAGCTTTAAGCCATCCTCGGCAAGCTCCGTCTCGCAGAGGGGACATTTATTCCCTTCCTTAGTAAGCAGGAGGCCAAGCTTCTCCTCCATCTCCTTTATTTCACGTTCCAGGTGAATTTTGTTAGACTCCAGGTGATTCAGTCGAGTCATAAGCTCCCGGGAGACCTGCTTCTTACCCTGCAGTCCCTCTCCTCTCTCCGACAGTCGATCCAGACGCGCCTGTGTATCATACAGGTCTTGCTTTAGCGAGGGTAGGCTTTGTACAATGGTCTCCAGTTCACTCACCTGGTTCTGGGCTACAGCATGGTCTTTCAGTAGTGCCTGCCCGGCCCGGGTAATGCTCATCTCTATCTGGTGTTTGTGCTCGTTCATCATGTTGACCTGCCCCAGTTTCCGGTTAAGTTCATCAATCATTTGTTTGGCTACAGTAAAACTCCGGTAGCCTTCTTCTATTACCGGACGTTGATCAAGCAGATCCTGATACTCCTGAATGCGTCGGAGGTGTTGTCCAATCTGCCCATCCCAGCGCTCCAGGTCCTGTGCTGTCTTATCGATATGCTCCTCCAGTTGTATCAGCTGCTGTTTCTTATTTTCCAGAGCCTCCCTTTTTTGTCTGATGCCGTCAAGACTGGCCTTCTGCCCGACCATATGCTCTTCAATATCGGCAAGCTGCCCCGACCCGGCTTCAAATTCAGCCCGCCAAACCGGCTCCTGACTCAATTCACCGGTTATCTCTCGAATGGTGCCTTCCATCTGCTCCCTTACCATTTGATACTCTTTAGACCGGTCTTTGGCCCGCTCAGCCAGTCCATCGTAGAAAGAAAGGCCCAGGATATCAGCCAGCACCTGCTTGCGTTCGAGGGGACGTTTAACGGTAAAAGCATCGGCACGCCCCTGCAGGAGAAGGGAGCTATTGACAAAAGTCTGATAGTCCATATGCAGGATATCGATAATCGCCTGCTGGGTCTGGGTAATAGTGTTTCCGGTAATAGTACGGAAACCGTCCCCATCGGCTATCTGGAGCTCCAGGAGTGTCCTACCCTGCCCACCACTCTTCTTCGGTCGAGCGTGCCGGCGGATAATACGATACGGCTGCCCACCGATAGCGAAGTCAAACTCCACCCACATCTCAGTCTGACCCAGATGGATGAGGTCATCATCGCTCTTGGCTCTGGTCTTCCCCCATAGCGCCCAGGTAATAGCGTCAACCAGGGTTGATTTGCCGTTGCCATTATCCCCTGATATACAGGCAGTGTGAATACCATCAAAGGAGAGTGGCGGCACGTTATCCCGGTAGCACATGAAGTTATGTAGCGACAGCTTGATAGGAATCATCGCTAAAGCCTTGACAACGCAGCTTTAGTTACGTTAAGTTTCATAGACCACTTTTCGATTTGTCTTGCCGGCCGTGGTATCTTTTCAACAGCCGACAAAATAGAATATTCCGATGATGATAAGGTAGATGCCGATCAGATAGGCAAGCACCCGGGGTTTGACCAAAATGACGATGCCAAAGACAATAGCGATGATAGCGGAAATGAAGCCAGGGTTTAGGCCGATATCCATGGTTGCCCCCTCGGTCAAGTGTTTTTAGATTATAGATTAGTCTTCGAGTTTTGTCTATAGATAGAATTAACGGACTAATGGTTGAGGTTAAATGTCTCCTTCTCGCAGTCAATTAAGCAGTGTCATCTTGATGGGAGCCAGAAAAGGGCGAAAAAGCTTTGTCTGGATTTGCAAACTGCTCATCCCTATCTCTTTCCTGGCAGTAATAATCCAGTGGAGCGGCTGGCTCTACCAGGTAATGCCTCTCCTGGACCCGATAATGCAGCTGATAAACCTTCCCGGTGCAGCCGCGTTACCTATTCTCAGCGGAATGCTCATCGGTCCTTACACCACCATTGCCATGATGTCGGTGCTTCCGTTCAGCTTAGGCCAGATGACCCTGATTGCCGTCTGTACTATGATTGCCCATAGCCTTATCATCGAGAGCGCTATCCAGCACAGGTCCGGTATCCATGCCGCCAAAATAACTCTGATCCGCATCGGTGGTGCGATTCTGGCCGTATTGATTGTTTCCCAGTTCTTTCCCAACACCGCACAAGACATTGTCATACCAGATGCTTTCACTGCCAGCGCACCTTTTACCCAGGTACTGAAGGTCTGGGGTATTGAGACGGGGTGGCTGCTTGCTAAAATATTCGGCATCGTCATGGCGGTAATGATCGGGCTGGAGTCTCTGAGATCTCTGGGCTGGGTTGAAAACCTGATCAAGGTCTTCCAGCCCGTGATGCATATCCTCGGGCTTTCCCGCCGGGCCGCCATGCTCTGGATAACCGCCGTCCTTTTCGGCGTACTGTACGGGGGTGCTGTCATCATTGAAGAAGCCGGCAGAGCAGGCTTGAGCAAGGGCGAACTGGAAGACCTTCATATCTCCATCGGCATCAACCACAGCATGATTGAGGACCCTGCACTATACCTGGCGCTGGGACTGAATGCCTTCTGGCTGTGGATACCCAGATTAGTCACAGCAATTATCGCGGTCCAGGTATACCATGTCGTGAGATACCTTAAGGGGAAATATCTTCAATGGCAGACGACAAGAGTAGAATGATACAACCCGTACGGATCTCTCATTCCAGATAGTCCTTCAGCCGACGGCTCCGGCTGGGGTGACGCAGCTTACGCAGCGCCTTAGCCTCAATCTGACGGATACGTTCCCTGGTTACATTAAACTCCTTACCCACCTCTTCCAGGGTACGGCTTCTGCCATCCTCCAAACCGAATCTGAGCTGCAACACTCGCTGTTCACGGTGGGTGAGGGTACACAGTACATCATCAATCTGCTCTTTAAGCAATTGACGGGAGGCAGACTCAGGAGGCGGCAGGGCATTGCGATCCTCAATAAAATCGCCCAGATGGCTATCATTCTCTTCACCGATAGGAGATTCCAGCGATATCGGCAGCTGGGCTACCTTGATGATTTCCCTTACCTTTTCCGTGGGTATCTCCAGCTCGACACCGATTTCCTTGGGGGTAGCCTCCCGTCCCAACTTCTGGGCCAGGCGACGGCTCACCCTCAGCAGTCGGTTAATCGTCTCGATCATATGGACAGGAACACGAATCGTACGTGCCTGGTCAGCTATAGCACGGGTAATCGCCTGCCGAATCCACCAGGTAGCATAGGTGCTGAACTTGTAGCCACGGCGGTAATCAAACTTCTCCACAGCCTTAATCAGACCGATATTCCCCTCCTGAATCAGGTCGAGGAGAGACATACCCCGTCCGACATGCTTTTTAGCAACACTAACTACCAAACGCAGATTGGCTTTAATCAGATGGCTCTCTGAACGTTGCGCTTCATACTGAATATTCCTTATGTGGGACCGGAATAACTGCTCATAGCCCTGAATAGACTCAATGAAATCCTTATTCTCTACCAGGCTCTCTATTTCGGACACGGGAGTGCCGTCTCCAATAGCCTCGATAATCTCCTTGGGCAATAAGGAGCTGTTTAGCGACAGGTTAATCAGGAGATGTTCCACCTCCGGGATCGATTTACCCGTCTGGTAAGCCACCGCCTGGATTAGTTGCTGGTCTATCTCACCGTCGATGTTATCCCGCAGTCTAGTATTAAATATAAGCTCCTCAAAGCTGCTGGTTGGCACCAAATCGACCTGCTCTAAGGCGATGCTAATAAAACTGGAAAGTTGCCCTATCTCCTTAAGCATAGTAAGTACTATCTCAACTGCCGAAGGCTGCCTTCCGTAGTTATCCAGGAATTCCTGCTCGATTTCAGCGATTCTTTTCCCCTCTGCTATCCTTCGAGACAGGGCCTGCTCATTCTTGGCAGTGAGCAGGGACACCCTGCCGATTTCATGAAGATAGATACGCACCGGATCGTCGGTAATCTCCTGCTCGTCTATTTGATGGAGCGGTAATTCCAGCTCGTCGGCTACATCGGGATGAAGCTCTTCGTTCAGTCTTTCATACGATGATAGGTCTTCGTCGCCATGGTCCTGAGGTGAAAAATCCTGAGTTTCGTCGGTGTTTTCCTGATTCATTTCTTACTCCCCTTTATACCTGCCCCTCTGCTCTTTTGGGTAAAGACCTCACCCAGCTGGGTACTGATATCTACCCCCTGCTCCTTCAGCTTGGCCAACTCGGCGGTACTGCCACCCAGTTCAGCCTCCAGAGCCAGTGCCGCCGCCCTTTTTACCTCGAGACTGCGTAGAAACCTCTCGCGCAGGCGAAGCTTACCGTCAGTATATTTCTGCTCTATCCGGTTATCCATTAAGTCCTTCTTCAATAACAAATCAAGGTGTTCTTGAATAGCTATATCAAGCCCACCCCTCCAAGATAGTATATCACCGCTCTGCCGCCAAGTGGTAAATATCTCCCGGTTTTCGCTGTTTTCAAAGTATTCCGGTAGCAGCTCCTGGGAACGCTTCTTCAGCTCAGGGTGCTGCAATAGGAGGGCCAGGAAATACTCCTCGAGCGGGCTGGAATAGACAGAGCGTAGCGACTGTTCCGGAACTCTTTGCCGCACTACTCCTGCCCGTGAGCCAGCCGGTGTTGGCTTGATTCGTCTTAACACGTTTTCCAGGTTACGCCCGGTAACATTGACCAGCCGAGACAACTTCTCCAGGTAGTGCCCCTGACGCACGATGTCATTCATCCCAGCAATGATGGGAAGCAGCCTGTCCGCGGCCAGTGACTTATCCCTGGCCGTACTAAGGTCGAGACCGGCGGTAATCATACTGAAGGTATAGTCCATAATGGGCATAGCCTTACCGAGCAGGTCCTGCCAGATCCGGGCATCTTCTTTAATGACACTGTCGGGATCTTTTCCATCCGGGAGGGCGATAACCCTTACTTCAGCACCCAGGGTATTCTCATAACCTACGCTCCTCAGCATCGCTTCCTCACCGGCAGCATCGGCATCAAGGGCTAAGATTACGTTCCTGGTTAGTCGCTTCAAAATATTAATCTGCTTCTCGGTAACCGCAGTCCCCATTGACGCAACCACATTACTAAAGCCACACCGATGGGCGGTGATGGCGTCCATAAAGCCTTCCACAATCACTACCGCATCCTGCTCTCTAATTGCCGGCGCCGCCAGGTCTATGCCATACAGGATACTACCCTTATCAAACACCGCCGTCTGCGGAGAGTTGAGGTATTTAGGCAACGAATCGTCAAGAGCCCTGGCGCCAAAACCGATGATGTGCCCCTTAGCATCACGTATCGGGAACATCAACCGGTTACGAAACCGGTCATAGCTTCCCCCCGCTTCTTTCTCTGTTACCAAGCCTCCGTTAAGCAGTTCTTTCTCATTATGGCCCCGCTCCTCCAGGTACTTTTTTAGTGCGTCCCAGCTATTCAGACTGAAGCCCAGTCGAAAGCTGACGATGGTCTCTGATGAGAGGTCTCGATCAGCGGCATATTCCCTGGCCTTCTCCGCAGCCGGTGAATTCAAAAGCAGTTCATGAAAATACCGGGCGGCAGCTTCGTTAATCTGATAAAGCTTCTCCTTCTCATCTTTGCCGACACGAGACTCGGACCTCGATGGTATACCGACCCCGACCCTTTCCCCCAGCAGGCGCAGGGCTTCTCCGAAATCAAGACCCTCCTTTTTCATAAGGAAAGAAAAGACATCACCGCCGGTGCCGCAGGCGCCAAAGCAGTGCCAGCTCTGCTGCTCGGGATAGACAAAAAAAGAGGGGGTCTTTTCACTGTGGAACGGACATAGCCCTCTTAAGGTCCGCCCCGATTTGGTCAGTGAAGTGTACTGGCTGATGATATCAACGATGTCGACCCTTTGCTTTACCTCTTCAATGACACTCATCACTAAAACCTGTTCCGTCGTCTCTCTTCAGGTTATCACTATCCAATATATATTCTATCAGCTACCGACATCGATGACGAATACTGCCTGATAGGGCTTGTGGGCAACATAACCCACCTTTTCTTTAACTATCGCCATAGTGGGATCAGCGACAATCCATATCCCACTGCTGTATTTTTTGGGCAGGAGATTGGAATGCGCCGGGTCAAAACAGAGTATGCGGGCGTCACTACTCATTCCTAAAATATCCAGTATCGTCTTCTCCTCTTCAATGAAAGCCTCGCCGTCTCCGGAATAATAGACGAGACAGGTCATATGGTCCATTATCCAGTCGTCATCCGTATCAATACTGGCGATGGCGGCATCCAGACCAACCGATTCGTACAGGCTGGCCAGTAGAATGGCAAAATCATCGCAGTCACCACCTCCGGCATTGATGGTCTCATGAGCGTAGGCAAAATAGTTGTGACCCTTTGGGTCGCTGACATATCTGATATTACCGGCTGCCCACCGGTTTATTTGCCATATCTTCCAGGCTTCCGAGTTGGCCTCTATCTCATCCGGACAATCCCGAACCGCCGATACCGCGGTATTCCTGACCAGCGGGTCGGCTGACTCAACATAGTACTCGACACTCTGAGGCCGCTGCTGATCGGATTGGGACATGCTTACCGCCGGCTCCGGGGTTTTGTCATCAGGAATCCCTCTCCCCGGCAGACAGGCCGCCCCAACGAAGGCCAGCAAACCGACCAAGAAAACCAGTATAACCAGGTACGTTCCAAATAGCAACCGCCTCTTCCGTTTCATTCAGTCCTCTGCTATCTCCGCCGCCATTCTCAGGGCATAATGGTCAGTCATACCGGCGATATGATCAACCACCCTCCTTGCCATTTCATCACTATAGAGACGGTACTCCGGCGGCAATTTGTCTTCACCCTGATTTAAGTACCGGTATAAGCGGCAAATTACCCGCCTTGCCTCCTCCGCCTCTTCTCCACTGGAGATGGGATCATACACCCGCTCAAAGAGGAACTTACGTAGAGTATTGGTTGCCTCCTTCACTTCATGGCTCATACCGATAGCGGGATCACTTGGTACATCCGAGCCGTTGACTGCCTGCCAGGAATACTCAATGATATCAGAGACCATAGTATTAATACGCTGCGAATGGGACAACCCTAGCACCCTGATTGCCGAGATCGGCAGATCAACATCATTGAGAATACCCGCTCTTATCGCATCCCCGATATCGTGGTTAATATAGGCGATGATATCAGAAATCTTGCATACCTCTCCTTCCAGAGTATTTACCCTGCCCCAATCCTTTCCCATAACCTCTGTCCTTGTCTTGGAGTGATTAACGATACCATCCCGTACTTCCCAGGTAAGATTGAGCCCCTGCCCATCATTCTCGAGCAAATCAACCACTCTCAGGCTCTGCTCGTTATGTCGGAAACCCTGGGAGTAGAGTTCATTCAGCATATCCTCACCCATGTGTCCGAACGGGGTATGGCCCAGGTCATGCCCCAGAGCGATTGCCTCAGCCAGATCCTCATTCAGGTTCAGGGCACGAGCGATAGTACGTGCTATCTGAGAGACCTCAAGGGTATGGGTCAATCGGGTTACGTAGTGGTCGCCCAGAGGCGCAATAAATACCTGTGTCTTGTGTTTAAGGCGACGAAAGGCCTTGGAATGGATAATACGGTCACGATCACGCTGAAAAGCGGTACGGATGGGGCAGGGATCTTCCGGCTTGAGACGACCTCGCGACTGCTTACTTTTCGCCGCATTAGGGGAAAGAGCTGCCTCTCTTTCTTCAGCAGACTGACGGATATTTAGCCGGCTAACCATTAAGCTTCAGTTTTGCTTCCGCCTTGGAGATTATTTCTCTGGTAACGCCAATCATATCCGGACTTACCGAAACGGAGGTAATTCCCCATTGGACCAGCTTTTCGGTAAGGTCGGGGTATACCGATGGCGCCTGACCGCAGATAGAAGAGGTAACCCCCATACTATTGGTTGCCTTGATAACCTTCTCCAGGGAGAGGAGTACCGCCTCATCACGCTCATCGAATGACTGGGCCAGTACCGCATTGTCCCGATCAACACCCAGAGTAAGCTGAGTCAGGTCGTTAGAGCCGATTGATACACCGTCGATACCACAGGCAAGGAATTTCTCGATCAGAATTACGTTAGATGGCAACTCCACCATCATCCATATCTTGAAATCGCTGGAGCGCTTCAGCCCCTCTGCTGCCATAACCTCCAGTGTCCGGGACAGCTCACTGACGGTTCGCACAAACGGAATCATGACCCACAGGTTAGGATAGTCCTGTCGTACCTTCTTAATAGCATTCAACTCCAGTTTGAAGACATCAATGTCCTTGATGTATCGCGAAGCCCCCCGGTAACCGAGCATCGGGTTTTCTTCGACTTCTTCGTACTCCTCCCCACCCTTAAGCGACCGGTATTCGTTGGTCTTGAAATCGTTGGTCCGGTATACTACCGGCCGGGGGTTAAAGGCTTTAGCAAAAGCCGTTATTCCATTGGCAAGTTTAGTGGTGAATTCATCACCCCTGTTCTGGCTGAGCATGTAACTGGGGTGCTCTCCGATATGGGCAACCATAAACTCGGCACGCAGCAGACCGACACCATCCACATTACGGGCCGCCACTGAATCAACCAGCTCCGGCTGGGCCAGGTTAACATACACCCTGGTCTTGGTCTTAATCGTTTCCTTCAGGACACCGGAAACCGAAGCGGTCTGCATTCTTCGGGCTACCTTCCCATCATAAATCTTGCCGTGCGAACCATCCACAGTGATCACCTGGTTATCGCTTAAAGTTTCGGTAGCTTTTTCGGTACCCACGACGCAGGGAATACCCAGCTCACGGCTGATAATTGCGGCATGGGCGGTCCTGCCACCACGGTTGGTGACAATAGCAGCCGCTCTTTTCATCGCCGGTACGAAATCAGGAGTAGTCATTTCGGCAACCAGGATATCCCCTTCGGTCACCCGGTCAATCTGAGAGGCATCCGGTACTATCACTACCGGACCCGAAGCGATACCGGGACTGGCGGATACTCCTTTTAAGAGTACCGGGGCCTTTATTTCCGGTTCAACCTCGGTGAATTCTTTCACGGTAGTTACCGGACGGGTCTGAACGATAAATATCTCTTTGCCTTCCTTAGCCCATTCGATATCCTGGGGAACTCCATAGTGCTTCTCTATCTGTTTTCCTACGCTGGCCAGTGCGGTTATATCCTGGTCGGATATTTTCTGCAGGGACCGAGTTGAGGCAGGGACCTGCACCCAGATATTAGTTTTTTCACTACTGCGGTCAGGATTAATAATCAACTGACGGTCCTGCCGGCTCATCTTCTTTGAAATGATACTTAAGCTCTCTTTATCGACAATGTAGAGATCCGGGTTCTCCTCTCCCGATACGATAGCTTCACCCAGACCATAGATCGCTTCGATGACAATCTCGTTGGTAACACTGGTTACCGGTTCAACAGTAAACATAACGCCGGAAGCTTCCGACTGCACCATCCTCTGTACCGGAACGGCAATACCAACCTTAAAGTGATCAAATCCCTGTTTCTCCCTGTAGAATATGGCACGGGCTTCAAAAAGGGATGCCCAACAGCTATGAACCGCAGCGATTACTCCTTTCTCATCCCCTATATTGAGATAGGTACTCTGCTGCCCGGCGAACGAAGCCTCCGGCAGGTCTTCCGCAGTTGCCGAGGAACGTACAGCGACCAGGCCACCACCTAATTTGGCATAAGCACTCTTGATCTCAGTAACCAGCTCCGCCGGCATGGTAGCCTTAAGGATTACCTCCCGCACCTCTGCTGCCGTTTGCTGAAGTTGTTTGCTGTCATTAACATCCAGTGGCTGAAGAAGCTGGCGAATTTTATCGGTTACTCCCGTCTGCTTGAGAAAATTAAAATAGGCACTGGCGGTTACCACAAAGCCCGGGGGTACCGGGATACCGGCATTGGTCATTTCACCCAGGTTAGCTCCCTTACCACCGACAACAGGTATATCATTCTTCGTAATCTCATTGAACCAGAGGATAGCTTTCTCACCACTGTGCATAATCAAAGATCCCCCTTAATGATTAAGATAAGCTACATTAGTTTTTATTTTAGAGCTTTATTATATCATATGTTTCCGGTTGACAGTAGTTTTGCTGAAAGGTAGAATTAGACTAGCTGAAAGGGGAGGCACGGCGATGATAGAAATGACCATTGATAGCATCCGGGTCAGTCTGATGAACTACCAGCGGGTGGTAATCTTAAAGGAGAAGGATACGGAGCGTTACCTGCCTATCTGGATCGGTGCTGCCGAAGCGGATGCTATAGCGGTCAAGCTACAAAATGTTAATGTTCCGCGGCCTTTGACTCATGATCTGTTACAATCGGTAATAGAAGTCCTGGGAGCCAGCATCAATTCCATTATCGTCAGCGACCTGAAGAACGATACGTTCTATGCCCGGATTTTACTCAACGTGGATGGTGGTTTAATGGAGGTAGACTCCCGCCCCAGCGATGCGCTGGCTCTTGCAGTGCGTGCGGAGGTGCCTATCTATGCCGAAGAGTCGGTTCTGGATAAGGCCGGTATCTTCCTGGATAAGGAGTCCGGCAAGCCTACCTTCGGAGAAGGCGGATTAGATGATACCGAGGGTGAGAAGAAGGCAATTAGCGAAGAAGAGATGAAAAAGATGTCGGCTTTCCAGGAATTTATTAACACCCTTGACCTGGATGATTTTGATAAGCGTAAGTCTTAAACCTGACTACTAACGGTGCAAATAATACATCCCCTCTCTGCTAGTTATTCCGAGCAGAGAGGGGATATTTTCGCTTGGTAGACTACTATCCGGCCTATTCAGAATCCTGATAAATAAAAGGTTCTTTTCAGAGAATTTCGAGCGATGCCCTGGTGCCTGCCTTAGCTGCTTTCACCCTTATCAAGGTTCGTATGGCGGCAGCAATTCGACCCTGTTTGCCAATAACCCTTCCTTTGTCGTCATCGGCAACCTGCAGGGTAAACTTAGCGCCCTCTTCATCGTTTTCTTCGGTAACGACCACGTCGTCAGGTGCATTGACAATTGATTTAGCGATGTATTCTATTAGTTCCTTCATGATTTCTCCTTGACTTTCTTGAACTTTTCCATGATTCCTATTTTGGATAGCAGCCTGTTAGCAGTAACTGTCGGTCGTGCCCCCTGCCCCAGCCAGTGCAACGCTCTCTCCTCATCAATCACCACTGTCTCCGGATCGGTCAGGGGATCAAAATGCCCGATGACTTCGATGAATGCCCCGTCGCGGGGTGCCCGAGTATCAGCAATCACCACCCGGTAACTCGGCCTCTTCTTCGCTCCTACTCGTCGTAACCTGATTTTTACCAATTGCCCAGCAACCTTCCTCATTAATATTACCCCTATTATGCGCTACCAACTATTTGACTGTCAATAGCTATGGCTGCGACTTAGCGACGGTTACATTTGCCAGTAAGTCGTTATAATAGCTATAATCAGAAGGTGAAGGTAGCAAGACTGCACAGTTGGAGAGTCAGTGCCGCTCAGGCTATTGATATCCAGCGAAGACTGGCGGGAAGAGTGTCCCGTGACGGTGAACCTGGCAGTCTCCGCTTTGTTGCCGGTGTAGACATATCGGTAAGTAGGGCACTGGGCACGGCTACGGCAGCGGTCGTCGTCTTAATATACCCCGAGCTGATAGCAGTAGAGATAAAGAAAGCCAGCGGCAGACTTACTATCCCCTACATCCCGGGATTGCTGTCGTTTCGGGAGGCTCCCCTGATTCTAGCCGCCTGCCGTAAGGTCAGCCTCACTCCCGACCTTATCCTGGTTGACGGACAGGGAATTGCCCATCCTCGGCGGGTAGGGTTAGCTTCCCACCTGGGACTTTTGCTGCGGATACCGACCGTTGGCTGTGCTAAATCACTGCTCTGCGGTAAATATACGGAGCCCGGTAATGAGCCGGGGGACTACAGCGAAATATTGGATAATGGTGAGACTATCGGAGCTGCGCTGCGCACCAGAGCCGGCGTGAAGCCTATTTATGTGTCCACGGGACACCTGATTGGTCTCGAACCGGCTCTGTACCGGGTGCTTCAGTGCTGCCGGGGCTACCGATTACCCGAACCCACCCGTCTGGCTCACCTGGCCGCAGGCGGGAATCTGAAACCGGAAAATGATTACGGGAAGGCAGAATGCAGGAGTTAAAGAACAAACTGGAAGATTTAAAGGCTAGAGTATCTATGGCTCTGGTGCATCTTTGACATTAAGGCTAAAGAGAAGGAGATTGCTCGACTGGAGAAAGAGACTGCCGAGACTGGTTTCTGGTCGGATCAGAAGAAGGCACAGGGTATGATGCAACGGCTGGCAGACAACAGGAAGCTGGTTGAGCGGTGGCGCGGGTTAGAGAAAAGGGTAGCCGATACCACGGAGCTTCTCAATCTGGTTGAGGAGGAAAGCAACGAACAACTCGAGGGAGAAATACAGTCCGAAGTTGAAGAGATGGCTGCCCACCTGGATGAAATGGAACTCGAGCTGGCCTTTAGCAGCGAGTATGACACCAGAAATGCCATTCTGTCTATTCATGCCGGGGCGGGCGGTACCGAGTCCCAGGACTGGGCAGAGATGCTGATGAGGATGTACCTACGCTGGGCTGAGCGGCATGGCCACCGGGCGGAGATACTCGACGTCTCTCCGGGTGAAGAGGCGGGAGTGAAGAGCGTAGTTATTGAAATTACCGGCAGCTATGCTTACGGTTACCTGCAATCGGAGCACGGGGTTCATCGTCTGGTCCGCATCTCTCCTTACGACGCTGACCGTGCCCGTCATACCTCATTCGCTATGGTTGAGGTTATGCCCGAGGCCGAGACCGATGTTGATATCAGGATAGAGCCGGATGACATCAGGGTCGATGTCTTCCGATCCAGCGGACCGGGGGGACAGCACATGCAAAAAACGAGCAGTGCCGTCAGGATAACCCATCTGCCGACGGGATTGATAGCGACTTCACAGAGCGAGCGCTCCCAGCACCAGAACAAGGAGATTGCCATGAAGCTGCTTCAGTCACGGCTGCTGGAACTTGAGCTTAAGAAAAAAGCTGAAGAAAGAGCACGGCTGAAGGGAAAACGCATATCGGCGGGCTGGGGCAACCAGATTCGCAGCTATGTTCTGCATCCCTACCGGATGGTAAAAGATCACCGGACGAACTATCAGACCGGTAACACCGACGACGTACTGGACGGAGGATTGGACGGACTGATAACCGCCTATCTCAGGGATAATATCGGAGGGGAAGAAGATGATTAGAAAGACAGCCCCGCTGGTACTGGCTGCCTTCATGCTACTCACCCTTTTTAGTCCGGGTATGGTCCGGGCCGGGGATGGGCCGAGGGTACTGGATAACTCGGTGCAGGCGGAGTTTCCCTACCGGATCAGTTTCAGTCTGTCGGCAGATAGTGCTGTCGATATTACCGATATCCGTCTCTGCTACCGGGTTGACCAGACAAACTTCGCCCTGGTCAGTAGTGAAGTCTATATTGATTTTGCGCCGGCTACCAGCGTCTCTATTGACTGGGCCCTGGAAATGCTAAGAATAGGAGGCCTTCCTCCCGGGTCCAATCTGGAATACTGGTGGACGGTAGAAGATGCCAACGGCGATAGGATATCCACACCACCGGCCGGAATAGTGTTTGATGACAACCGCTATTCCTGGCAGAGTCTGACCGAGGGCCAGGTCACCATGTACTGGTATCAGGGAGATCAATCATTTGCCGGGGAGTTAATGCTGGCTGCCCAGCAGGCGCTTGGACGTCTTAACGAGTATACCGCTGCCCAGCTAGAGCGGCCGGTTAAGCTCTATATCTACGCCGATGCCCAGGATCTGCGGGGGTCGATGATCTATTCCCAGGAGTGGACGGGCGGGGTTGCCTTCACCCGCTACGGGATTATGGCTATCGGTATTGCTCCTGATAAGCTTGACTGGGGTCGGAGAGCAATCGCCCATGAGCTAACCCACCTGGTCATCCACCAGGTGACGCTCAACCCTTATAACACCATACCGACCTGGCTCGACGAGGGCCTGGCGATGCGTAGTGAAGGGCCGCTGCCGGAATCATTCCGCTCCTATCTGGATAGGGCGATAGCGGAGGGCAGCCTTATCTCGGTACAGAGCCTGGCATCGCCGTTTTCCGCTTACACCGATAAGGCCTCCCTTTCCTACTCCCAGAGTTATAGCCTGGTTGAGTTTCTCACCGAGAGCTACGGTCAAGACAAGATGTTTGATCTGTTAAATACCTTTCAAGAAGGCAGCACCTATGACGGGGCACTGATAAAAGTATACGGCTTCGATATGGATGGTCTGGACTATCTGTGGCAGGACTGGGTCACTCGGTCAGGGCAGCCTACTGCAGAGAACGGCCTGCATCTTGAGCTGGAAAAAGTCGCTAGTTGAAAGTGAGGATGAAGTCGAGACCGGTGAGAAGAATTCTTACGGTTGCCTTGATATTGGCCGGACTGCCGTTTTTGTTATCATCCTGTGCTCCCGGCATACCAGCGGATGAATACTATCAGCTTCAGGCCGATCTGGATGCGGCAGAGCAGAAAATAGACGAAATAACAGCAGAACTGGCGCAGCTTGAAGCAGACCACCAGGAACTACAAGGCAAGTATAACAGCCTGTATAACGACTGTCAGAGCTCGCGGGACAGCTACCAGAAGCTGCTGGAGCGGCTGGAGCAGTCAGAGATGGCGGATATTTCCTGGCCGGAGCTGAAGGAATTTCTCGAGCAGGATGATACCGATAGACTGACCTACATCGGGGGCAGATTTGATTGCAGCGGCTTTGCCATCACCCTGAGAGATCATGCCACCAGGTGTGGCATCCGGTGCGCCTACGTCGAGATAAGCTTCTCCGTGGACAGCGGGCATGCCTTAAACGCCTTTGAAACAACGGATATGGGCCTGGTCTATGTCGATTGTACCGAGGCCGACATGATAGCTTATGTCAAGCTAGATGAGCCTTACGGCACAATTAGCCTGGACGGGGTAAAGTCCGAGTATATCGTCTGCAGCGGAGACCCTGCCGAGTTCTGGGGACCGCTGGACTATAAGACCCATGCCAACCCCTTTAGTTACAGCTACTATACCGACTACCAGCGACGGGTCGAGTTCTACGGCGACAGTATCGAGGCCTACAACGAGGCGGTTAGAATGTACAATCACGGCAGCGAGCAGTGGTCATACGACCAGCTGACATCGTGGCTGGACAATATCAATGCTCTGAGAGAAGACCTGGGCACCCATTACCCTCTGGATGACGGGCAGATAAAGAACATCGAAACCTACTGGAACTAAAGGGTCGCTCCGGGAAATACATGAACAGTGCGAAAAGAGGAAATGACTTGAGGTTATACCGATGATGAAAAGAGCCGCCGTAATCTTCTCCGTTTTAGTGCTGCTAAGCCTGCTCATTACCGGCTGCTGGCCGACAGTACCGCCAACCCCGGTCTCCCCCACCCCCGAAGGGGAGACCCTCACCCTGTACGGAGTTGATCCGTCGACCCTCGACCCGGCAGTCTCCGGAGATACGACATCTCACGAATACATCATTCAGATATACAGCGGGCTGCTCCGGCTCGGTGATGACCTGGAGCCGGTAGCGGATATCGCCCGGGAATGGCAGATCAGTGAAGACGGCACTATCTACACCTTCTCTCTCCGGGATGATGTCAGGTTTCACGATGGCAGGGAGGTAAAAGCCGGGGACTTCAAGTACTCCTGGGAAAGGGCCTGCCACCCCGCTACCGGGTCCCTGACGGCGATTACCTACCTGGGCGATATTGTCGGAGTAAGCGAGGTGCTGGCCGGTAAAGCGGAAGAAATCAGCGGCGTTAAGGTTCTTGACGACCACACCCTGGAGGTAACCATTGACGCACCCAAGTCATACTTCCTGGCCAAGCTGACCTATCCCACTTCTTTCGTGGTTGACCGGAATAACGCGTCATCAGGGGGCGAATGGTGGCGCCGGCCCAACGGCACCGGTCCCTTCAAGCTAAAACAGTGGCAGAATAACACCCTGCTTATTCTGGGCAGGAACGAGATCTACTACGACCAGCCGGCTCAGGTCAGCCTGGTTGTTTTCCAGCTGTATAGCGGCATACCGATGCATATGTACGAAAAGAGCGAAATCGATGTCACCGGCGTCTCAATGTACTATATCGATAAGGTCACCGATGAACGGGGTCCCTTTTATCAGGACCTGATGGTCACCCCCGAGTTGAGCTTTTTCTACATCGGCTTCAATACCAATAAGCCCCCGTTTGACGACGCACTCATCCGTCGTGCCTTCACACACGCTGTGGATAAGGACAAGCTGGCCTCGCTGGTCTTCCGGAATACGGTAGAACCGGCCAGCGGTATCCTGCCTACCGGGATACCCGGCTATAACGACAGCCTGAAGGGATTGGAATACGATGTCGAGCTGGCCCGGGAACTGATTGCCCAATCCCGATACGGCGAAGCCGCCGGCCTGCCGCCGATCACGATTACCACTTCCGGGGAGGGAGGCGGTATATCCAGCGACCTGGAGGCAATTATCTACCAGTGGCAACAGAACCTGGGCGTAGAGGTAGAGGTCAGGCAGCTGGAATCAAAACGGTTCCTCTATCATATTAGCGAAGAGGCGGACGAGATGTTTTTCTACGGATGGGTAGCCGACTACCCTCACCCGCAGGACTTTCTCGATATCCTCTTTCGCAGCGGTGCTGAGAATAACAACGGCGGGTACAGCAATCCCGAGGTAGATAACCTGCTTGATATGGCGAACATCGAGATGGATAATGACCTGAGCCTGGCCCTGTACCGGCAGGCAGAGCAGGAGCTGGTCAACGACGCCGCCTGTCTGCCTCTGTGGTTCGGGCGAAACTACGTTCTGGTCAAGCCTTATGTCGAGGGGTATCAGCTCAACCTGCTCGGTTTGCCCTCACTAAAAAACGTCTCCGTTAGACCTCACTGATTTCCCGTACCATAGTGGCGGCGGAGGGGGTGGGATTCGAACCCACGGTCGCTTGCGCGACAACGGTTTTCAAGACCGTCACCATAGACCACTCGGACACCCCTCCATGATCACACTCAGCAGTGAGACGGTTTCCTGCAATTTCTCACGCTTACCCAGATACGAATATAGAGTTACGATCTCTTGTTGCAATATTTCTGCCGGGCTTTGCAGTCAAGGGTAAATCCCCGACAACCACTGTTTATTATACCGATAAGCTCGATAAATTGCCATGCCTGGATCGCTTCACATTTTATGTAACATGAAACATTTACGTCCTGCCTATTTGACATACAAGACATACTTGTAATACGATGTAGCCATGAAAGAAAGCAAGAGCAAGCCAAACATATCAATAAGGATTGACCCTGAAGCATTGCACCAAGCGAAGGTGGAAGCTATCAAAGCTAAGAAGACGTTAGGTCAATGGCTGGAGGAAGCTATCAAGGAAAAGGCAGGAGAAGAAAAGGGGAGAACAGCCGGGGAGGGAAGCGAGGTCGCTGCGGAAAATAAAGGGGTGATAAGCCAAAAAGAGAGTAAAAAGATAGATAAAGCAGCCCCACCATCGGTTATATCGTTGCTCAAGCAGAGGAGATAACAGTAACGAAATCAAATGGTAACTCTGGCGTTTTCAAAACCTTCACCATAAGACACCGTCAAATCGATTGGCTGCCACTTTATGAAAAATAAGTAAGACCTGAAATCGGTAACACTTGTCATATGTCTATCATGGTGATAGAATCTCGCGTAAGGAAATAACCCGTAATAACAGGCGAGATTACCTCATTCCGAGAGACGGCAAACGGTAATCGCTAGAGAATGTCAGGCAGCGCGCTGTGAATAAGTCCAGGAATATTAATATCACACTGGAGAAAGCGGCCCGGGAGTGGCGGGACGTTTTCGATGCCATGACCGACTTCGTCTGGATAGCGGATCCGGATTACCGGGTCCTCAGAACCAACCGCGCTATTGCCGATTTTCTGAAAATGCACCCCCGGGACATGGTCGGCAGGCATTGCTATGATTTGCTGCATAACAGTCACGGGCCGTCACCTGAATGTCCTCACCGGAGGGCCATTGCGTCCCAAAAAACCTGCAGCGGAGAGTTATATGAATCCCATCTCGGCATCTATCTGGAAATAACCGTCTCGCCTCTCATCGATGATAACGGAGTCATGATAGGATCGGTCCACTTAGCCCGCGACGTGACCGGACGAAAAACCGCCCAAGCAGCACTCAAGGCCTCGGAGGAGAAGCTGAAGCTCATCTTTCAATCGACAAGCGAAGGAATTGCCTGCTCCAACCTGGACGGCAATATCAGCGAAGCAAACGATCCGGCTCTCCGCCTGTTCGGTTATAAAAGTAAAGAAGAGATCATCGGGCACAACTTCTTCGAGTTTATTATCCCGGAAGACCATGCCCGGGCCAGGAAAAACATCGCGATGACAATAGCCATCGGGCAGGCCACCGGCGTTGAGTATACCTTCCTGAAAAGGGATGGTACTCGATTTCCCGGCGAGTTGAACGCCAGCGTCCTTAATGATGGCAGCGGAAAACCGGCCGGTTTTGTCGCCGTTTTCAGCGACATTACCGAGCGTAAGCAGCATGAAATAGCACTGGCCAGTTCTTACCGGCATGAGCTGGAGACAAGGAGAAAGCTGGAAGAGGAAAGAGGAAGGAGAATCAAATTTACCCACTATCTGGTACATGAGCTCAAGACCCCGCTCACTCCTATGGTGGCTTCCAGCGAGATGCTGACCAGAGAAGCTAAAGAGAGGAGAATTAAGCGGTTATCCCGGAACATCTACAGCGGCACCCTGTCCCTGGAGAAGAGGGTTAACGAACTACTTGACCTGGCCAGAATCGAGATCGGGGAAATGAAGCTGAACCTGCAGCCGGTAGACCTGACCAAGCTCATTCCTGATACCGTAGAAAAGATGAGACCAATGATGGAGGATCGCGGGCAATCGTTAAGCCTTCGTCTTCCGGTAAGCTTACCTCAAATCAGCGCCGATCCCTACCGTCTGGAGCAGGTCCTTATGAATCTGATCGGCAACGCGTCCAAGCACACACCTGATGGCTCTTCGATAACTGTCAGCGCCAGGCGAGAAAAGAATAGGCTGGCCATCGGAGTTCAAGACGACGGACCGGGCATCAGTAGTGCGGCCCAGAAGCACCTTTTTGACCCCTATTTCCGCTCCGAAGCGGCTCAGGATACTAAGGAGGGGCTGGGCTTAGGGCTGCCCATCACCAGGCATATCGTGGAGCTTCACGGCGGGCGAATCCGGGTCAAGAGCAAAACGGGCCAGGGCAGTACCTTCAGTTTTTCCCTGCCCCTGTCAACCGAAACGTCTCTTGAAGAGAGGGGGCAACAGGAATGAAACCAAACAGCATTCTCATCATCGAAGACAACCCCGATATCGTCGAGACGATTTCCATCGCCATCGAGATGCGGTGGACTGACGTCAAGATAGTCTCTTCCGCCCGGGGCGACCAGGGCCTCGAGATGACCGAGACCGAATCGCCCGACATCGTTATTCTGGACCTGGGGCTGCCTGATATCAGCGGTTTTGAAGTACTGAAGGGTATCCGCCTTTTCTCGGATGTCCCGGTTCTAATCCTGACAGCGAGAGCGGATGAAGCCGATATCGTCAAGGGTCTGGAATGGGGTGCTGATGATTATATGGTCAAGCCGTTCAAACAGCTCGAGCTGCTGGCGAGGATTCAAGGAATAGTACGGCGTCACAAACCCCTGATTAAGGATGCTCTAAGCTGCGGGCAATTATGCCTTCAGCTCAGTCCACCGCGGGTCACCTTGGGATCAAAGGAAATAAAGGTATCCCGCACCGAGGCACTGATTCTGGAACAGCTGATGAGGAACCCGGGCAATGTCGTCAGCTACGAGAACATTTCCCGGGCAATGTGGGGAGACGACTTTCCTGAAGCCGCCCAGAGCATCAAGGTCCACATCCGCCATCTCCGGGAAAAACTGGAGCCTGATCCCGGTCATCCCGAGATGATCATCACCAGCCCCGGAGCGGGCTATTCGCTGGCCCGACCTTCCTAGCCCGCGTTTCATTCCGCCTGGAAACCATCGAGCACAGGTTTACCCCATTTCTGAAACCGCCGCTGCCGCACAGACACAGCAAAGCCTCGCCCCTGAAAACGCTTGCCATCGATAGGCACCCGCCCAATCTTAACCAAACCTTAACCGGAAGGTTAATTTTCTTAACCGCCCGCGCTCCTCCATTAACCCCGGCTTAACCCCAATCCGATACACTGATAGATGTGATTTATCTGAGAATAGCCGTCTACAGTTCGGAAACCATTGCCGAGAGGGTCAGTAAGTGTCTCAACGGTACGGAAACCACCCTGGTTCCCATCCTGCCGGGTGTATTTGCCCGGCGAGACTTTCCCGCGCTGGACCGGCTGCTGGATGCGGACCTGATCATCATGGAAGCTGCCTCACCGGATGCGACTAATGTATGCCAGCATTTGAAGAGATTCTGGCACGTACCTCTGATCATGCTGGTTGATCAGAGTCATGTCGACTGGGAGCAGTTGTGCTGGTGCGGAGCTTCGGGGTATATTCCACTCTCGGCGGGGGAGCGGGAGTTCGACTCGCGAATTAACAGCGCTACCCAAAACCTGATCGCCAAGCTATCGGTGCCCGCGAGGGGAGAATCAAGGTTATGAAGAAGATAGCCGGCCGCATGATTATGGTGGTACTGGGCCTGATACTGGGCGGGCTGGCGTTCGTCTATTTCTCACCGGACTATGAGGTTTATGTGGTCAGGAGCGAGAGCATGACGCCGGCGATCAACATGGGGGACGTGATATTTACCGGACCGGTCGGCGGCCCGATCAAAGGGGCCGTAGGCCCCGGCACCGTGGTTACCTACCAGGGCGGGTCCGGTATGGTGACCCACCGGGTGGTATCGATTACCGGTAATGGCGTGATTACTCGGGGTGATGCCGTGGAGGAAGCCGACCCCAAGACGGTCGGCCTCGCCCAGATCAAGGGCGTCTATCTCTTCCGGATTCCCGGCTGGGGCTATGTCTGGAAGTACGCGCAGACCAGACAGGGCTGGATGCTGCTGGTGGTGCTGCCGGCCTCGATTATCATCGGGTGCCTGGCCCGGGAAATACAGAAGGAGTGGCGAAAGAGAGAGGGAACTTCCCTGCAGTGAACAAATACCTGCGCCCGCCACAGCCGGCGCTTTTTCCGGTCGATGGCTGTGGAACCGGATGAATAAGAAGATAAAAAAACAACGATAACGGAGGTAGCTCATATCAGTCAAGCCAGGATGTAAAAAGGGAACCCAAGGCAGATTCAAACACTAAATTCAAAACGGAGGAAAACAAAATGAAAAGAAAGATTATCGGAATGGTTGCCGCCATCAGCGTGGTCGCGGTGCTGCTGGGCACCGGCACCTGGGCTTTCTTCAGCGACACCGAGACCAGCACTGGTAACGTATTCGAGGCCGGCACCATCGACCTGGCGATAGCCGTAGGGGAAGGGGCTAATGAGAACCCGTGGACCAGTACCATTGACGGATTGTGGGAGGACTACAAGCCCAACCAGACCGTTGCCGCCGCCCAGATAACCCTGGAGAACGTCGGCACCAACCCCATGGACGTCTGGATGAAGATTACCAAGGGCACCTGCACCGGCGGTGCGTCTGTTTATCCGCCAGCACCAGCCACACCGGTCGCCTCTTCTGAGCCGGAGTGGGTGGAAAGCGGCGATGCCAGCTATGCTGAGAAGTGCGACATTGACACCGTGATTCGCTACGAGCTTACCGTGGGTGGCACACCTAAGATCACTTATGCTGATGACTACACCATCAGCGAAAACACCCCATTGGTAACAACTGGCATTGATACCTACTACATCTGGATTGGCAACATAGCAGCCGCTGGGACAATCACGGTAGACCAGAACTTCAAGATGGATAGCGGTACCACCAACTGGGCCCAGGGCGATACCATGCCCTTCACCATCGAGTTCTACGCCCAGCAGAGTGAGGGTGATACCCAGCCGGTACCGCTCCCAGATGGAATGACTGAACTGGCCCTTTACGAAAGATCAACAACATAGCTGTAATTCAAGAACAGGAAGTCAACCTGAAATGTTAGATCGTTTTTAGAGGCGGGACGGGCTGCCGGTGAAGCGCCGGCCGCTCATCTCGCCTCAGGTGGAGAGCCGACATGGTGAGTAGGAAAAGAAGCGGGCAGAGGTGCCATAGATGAAGAAGTACTTGCTTCTGCTATCGTTAGCTGCTGTCCTCGTTGCGGGGGCGGCGGCCAGCGGCACCTTTGCCCTTTTCAGCGACACCGAGACGTCGGAGGGGAACGTGTTCACGGCGGGCACCATCGACCTGGCCGTGAACGAAGAGAACCCCTGGTCCAGTAAAATCGACGCCAACCTGAAGGACCTGGAGCCCGGTATGTACGATGATATTCCCGTGACACTCACCAATGTCAGTAGCAACCCCATGGACGTCTGGATGAGGGTTACCAACATCGAAACCGACGGCGGCCTGGCCACTTACCCTTCAGAAGACCCGGTGGCATCTTCACAGCCGGAGTATGAAGCTGAAGGCGGCCCCGGCAGTTGGGCGGCCATCGACGATATCGATTCCGTTATTTCGCTGGCGCTGGACCTGGGCAATCAGGTGACCGATTACGAAATTCTGTATATAGATTCAATAAAGGATAAATGGATTTACCTGGACAACCTGGGATCCCTGGGCTATCGGACAGGCAGCATCGGGTTTAAGCTCGATGCCGGTGCCGGCGACCAGTACCAGGGAGACACCATGACCTTCGACATCGAGTTCTTCGCCCAGCAGAGCGAGGGCGATACCCAGCCGGACCCGCCCGAACCAGAACTAAGCGGTTATGGGAGAACATAGTTCATATCATGGTGAAGAGAAAACTAAAGGGAAGGAGCTACCGCAGGTGACCAGAAAATTGCTGCTGCTGTCACTGACCATCGCCATAACCGCGGGGATGCTGGCCAGCGGGACCTTCGCCCTTTTCCATAATACCGAGAAATCGACGGACAACCTGCTCACGGCCTGGATTGAGACCGTGAGTCACGATTACACATGGACGGTGACCGACTGGTCGGATTTCTTCAGTGGTGCCGGCCAATACACCAGGGTGAACCTGGAATACCCGGAACAACCGGAGAACTATGACGCCTACGTTTATCTTACCGAAGACGTTGATTTCTATGCCTTCCGGGGTAACAATACTCCCGATTTCTGGCGTTACAACGAGAAAGAAGATATGTGGTACTCGGCAACAGCCGCACCGGCTGCTATCGGCGCCGGCGGCTCGCTGTCCTATACCAAAGACCAGTATATCTACGGCATGCGTGGCAATAACACCACCGATTTCTGGCGCTACGATATCACTAACCATACCTGGGCAGTGATGGCCGCCACACCGGACGTGGTCAACGCCGGCGGGTACCTCCGCTACGGCGGCGACGGCAAGATCTATGCCTACCAGGGCGGTACGACCGCTTTCTGGGTGTACGATACCGATACCGACGCCTGGTCTACGCTGGCGCCAACTTCAGGCAGCACCGGGGCGGGCGCCAGCCTGGTCTGGACGGGGGGTAACGACATCTACGGAACACTGGGCGGCGGCAGCGCTAGCTTCTGGCGTTACAGCATATCGGGGAACTCCTGGACGGCGATGACCGGTGATGATTATCCGACAGGAGGAATCGGAGCCGGCGCCGAGCTTTCTTATGTCAACGTGGAGTTCGTTGTCGCCGGCACTACCTATAGCTTCAACCACATCTACGCGACACGGGGCGGCGGCAGCACCGACTTCTATCGTTACAGCCTGGACACCGGGACATGGGAGGTAAGGGACAGCACCCCGGCGGCTATTACCAGCGGCGGCACTCTGCGCTGGGACGGCAAGGGATTCATGTTCGCTTTCCGGGGCGGTAACAGCGACGATGTCTGGCGCTACAACATACTGAGGGACGCCTGGCCCAGCGCCCTGGCGCCGACGGCCTACGATATCACCAACGGCGGGGCAATCTGCATCGACGGCAATGCGGAATATCTCTACGCCCTGCAGGGAGATAACGATAAATTCTGGCGGTATCACATCCCTCTTGACTTCACCTGGGAGGAGATGGAATCCGCTCCGGGAACCGTCTCCAGCGGAGGGGCGCTGGCCTGCACTGGAGCCTACATCTACGCCCTGCAGGGGAACAGCAGTACCGGCTTCTGGCAATACGATGTCGCGGCTAACTCATGGACGGCGATGGCCCCGACTCCCGCAAACGTAACCGCAGGTGGGGCGCTGGCCTGGGACGGCGGCAACTACCTCTACGCCTTCCAGGGCGGCAGCACCGCCTTCTGGTGCTATGACATATCGGGGAACTCATGGACGACGATGACCAGCGCACCAGGCAGCATAGGCTACGGCGGGGCACTGGGCTACCGCAGCGAAAATAAGTCTGTTTACGCGCTGCGCGGCGGGAATACCACATATTTTTATCGCTTTGATACCACCACCGGTACCTGGATCAATATCTCGGCCATAGCACAGAAAACAAGGGTACCCGGAGCAGTGGGCGCCGGTGGAGCGCTGGCCTGCCCGCCCGGCAACTATCTCTACATCATGCGCGGCAACAATACCCAGAGCTTCTACCTCTTCGACATGAACGACTACGGCCCCGGTGAGGAAGGATGGTTTCATCCCGGATCGACCAATCTGGACGCCACTCCAGATAATGTGGGCACCGGCGGCGTCGGCGGCGGGGCCCTGGTCTTCGACGGATTTTCCTTCATCTACGGCCTGCGCGGCACGAACAGCATGGACTTCTGGCGCTACAGCATACCCAACGATAGCTGGGAGACCACCGCAGAGGACCTGCCCGATTCTGCCGACGCCGGCGCCAAGATGGTGGGCTATGTCAAGGCCTACGCTACCGAAGGCTGGCGGCTTTCCGCCGTCTTCGACAGCGGCGCAAATGACACCGACTGGCTGGTGCTGGAGTGGGACGAAACTCTACCGACCAATACCGATATTGACTTCGAGGTGCGTGCCTCCAATACCGAGTTCTACCTTAATGATACTACGCCAGCCTGGATAGCGGTGGGCGGTAATTCTCCGGCCAATCTGTCGCTAACCGGCCGCTACGTGCAGTGGCGCGTCACCCTTAGCACCGGTAACATCATGGTCACGCCGGAACTGTACGAGGTGAGAATGCTATATTCTACTCCCTAGAGGGTGCAGAATACGGGACTTAAGTGATGATAAAGATGTTGAGACACAGGTTTAAGCCGGAGCAGCATCCGGCGGCGCTGAAACGGGTGCTGGCAGCGGTTCTGCTGGCGGGAATAGCCTGGGGAGGGCTGCTCCCGTCGGCGGCCTACGCCCAGGACCCGGTTGAGCTCGAGCTGGGCGGCACCGGGGCAATCCCCTGGGCAATAACCGATGTTATGCCCTGCGACAGCGGCAGCCAGACCGTTACCCTGCACAACGCCGGCACCGCCGACGGCACGCTCTCTCTCTGGATAAGCGATATCTCCGACGAAGAGTACTCACAGCCGGAATCGGAGACCGGCGACACCGCGGAGCCGGGCGAACTGGGGCAAAACCTGCTCTTTGACCTGGCCGCTAGCAGCGGCCTGAGCACCAACATCACCATGCCGGCGACCATCTACGGCCTGCCCCAGAGCGCCGCCGACGCCAATTACGTCCGAATTGCACTGAACTCCGGCGCCACGGTTACCCTGGACTGGCAGTGGCAGCTGCCCTGCGGCACCGGCAACGATGCCCAGGGGGACCGGCTGAGCTTCGCGATTAACTACTCTCTCGAAGAAATACCCGTTCCTGAGCCCAAGGCACCGAAAAAGTGGGGCACGTCCGATCACGGCAACCTGGTCCTGGATATTTTCGGCAGGCTATATTCGGTGACCATCGACAGGTTCTACGGTACGGTATTCGGCTCATACCTCTTCTCCAGCGAAGATAATACGATACTGCTGGGAATAGACCGTTTTACCTCAATACTCTGCGGCGACACCCCGGGCTACGGAAACATGGTGACCACGCTGGTGGTTAACATCGCCCAGGATCCCCCAGCGCCGGCACCCGGTATGGCGATAATAGGCCCGGTCTATAACATCACCGGATATACCGGCGGCCGACAGGGGTCACCCTGCCCGCAGGTAAACTTCAGCAAACCGGTCGTCCTCTCGCTGCAATACGACCCGGATAGCCTGCCCGACAACACCAGCGGCGTTTATCTCTGCTACTACGACGCAGCTAACGGGGAATGGGTGGAACTGTCCCCCGCTGCCGGACCGGCTCAGCCGGGATTTGTCAGCGGCCTCCTGACCCACCTGACCTCTTTCGCGGTGGTCGCCCGTACCGGCGAGGAGGCAGCACCGGAGCCACCATCACCGAACACGTCGTCACCGGTAGTACAGTACCCGGAACCGGCACCAACCCGTTTCACAGTCCGTGATTTGTCCGTGATTCCCAACCAGGAGTTCGTCCGTATCGGCTCCATCCCCCTGATGATCGAGACGGGTAAGAGCGCCACGGCAGTGGCCAGAGTAGCCAACGACGGCAGACAGAGCGGCAGCTACGAAGCCGTCCTGAAGCTTAACGACATAGTGGAATTTGAGACTGCGGTCCGGTTGGAGCCCGGGCAGGTCCGGGAGGTTGTTTTCAACCTGTCGGGCGGCAGAGACGGCACCAACACCGTCCGGATAGAGAATCTAGAAAAGGAATTCACCGCGTCACGATGGTACAACTGGCCGGTAATTGCCGGTATGGCTACCGCCCTGGTCTTCATTATACTGGGCATCTACCGCCTGGCTAAACGACGATCAAGACAGTAGCATAATCAGGCTAACCTTCTTCAAAACAATTCAGTATCCTTAGATTACCTAATCCTCGGGAATACCCAGCCCCCACCCGCAGACAGGGCAGTTGATACTCTTAATCAGATACCGGCTGGTCGGACAGCCTTCATCCGTAGCTTCCTCGAACGCCAGTACTACCTCATCGATCCTCTTCCGGGTCAGGTGAACGAAGGTCCCGCAGCGAGGGCAGAGGACATACTTCTTCCTTCCTTTGATCAGAACGCCCGACTCCGGCACCGGCTCACGGGGCGACAGTAGCTTATTCAGCCGGTCGATCTCGCTTTCTATTTCGGACAGCCGCCCGCCCTTCCCAGGTACCTGGCCTTCAAGGATATCCTTTTTCATATCGTGCAGATGCTCCCAGCGCTCAATGATTGCCAGCCGCTCCCGCTCGGTCTTATCCTCCAACCCCTCCGGGATGATATCTTCGTGCTCCAATTGCCACCTCCTGAATACAAAGGACTATCCGGCCAATCCGCCCGATAAAATTAAAGCTATTTAATCACCTCGGCACCGACATAAGGACGCAAAACCTCGGGAACGGTGATGGTGCCGTCGGCATTCTGGTAGTTTTCCATTACGGAGATAAGCACCCTGGGCAAAGCCAACCCCGAACCGTTCAGGGTATGCACGAACTGCGGTCTGGCATCAGGGGCAGAACGGTAGCGAATGTTGGTCCGCCGCGCCTGAAAATCACCGCAATTGGAGCAGGAGCTGACCTCCAGCCATTCGCCGCAGCCGGGTGCCCACATCTCGACATCATAGGACCTGGTAGAGGAAAATCCCAGATCGGCCGTGCAGAGCTCCACGATGCGGTAGGGCAGTCCCAGCTTCCGGCAGATATCCTCGGCGTTGCCGACCATCTTCTCCAGCTCATCGTTGGAGGTGGCGGGTTCGGTAAGCTTGTACATCTCCACCTTATCGAACTGGTGTCCCCGCTTGATACCACGGGTATCTTTGCCCGCCGACATCCTCTCCCGACGGAAACAGGCGGTATAGGCCACGTAGTAGAGGGGCAGCGTACCCGGCGTTATTATTTCGTCACGGTGCAGGTTGGTAATGGGCACCTCGGCGGTAGGGACAAACCAGAGGTCGTCTTCATCATCGTGATACAGGTTGTCGGCGAATTTGGGCAGGTTGCCCGAGCCGAAGAGACACTGCTTCTTAACCATATAAGGCGGGTATACCTCCTGATAGCCGTGCTCCCTGGTGTGGATATCGAGCATAAAGGAGATCAGGGCTCTCTGCAGCCGGGCACCCATACCCTTAAGCACATAGAAACGGGTGCCGGACAGCTTAACCCCCCACTCAAAGCTGATGATACCCAGCGATTCAGCCAGCTCCCAGTGCGGCTTGGGCGGAAAGGGAGTGTTCTTTATCTCTCCCCAGGAACGTATCACGGCATTGTCTTCTTCGCTACTGCCTACCGGCACCGTTGCCTGGGGGACATTGGGCACCTGCAAAAGGAGTTCATTAAGCTGGCTGTCCAGGCTACGTACCTCCTCCTCCAGCCCCCTTATCCGGCCTCGCAGATCGCGTCCCTCGTCCGCCGAGGTCTGCTTCTTACGTGCCGAATCTTTCCTATCCCGTCTCAGTTCTTCCAGTTCTCCTACCTTCTTACGGCGCTCGGCATCGACCTCGAGGATTGCCTCCAGCGAAGTACTGTCCCGGCGGTGGGCAATCGCCTCCCTGATGAGGTCTGTATTCTCACGGATAAACTTTATGTCAAGCATACCACTCCCCTTCCAGAGAGGCCTTTCCTCCCGTTAAGCTTCTTGTATCTCCTTCTTATCTACGCTTTTCTCTTTAAGCTGGGGGAACAGGATGACCTGGCGGATCGATGTCTGACCGGTGAGCAGCATGACCAGACGGTCGATGCCGACCCCCAGTCCGCCGGTAGGCGGCATGCCGTACTCCAGAGCGAGCAGGAAGTCTTCATCAATAGCTTCCTCTATTTCACCCTCCGCCCGGCGGCTCTTTTGCTGCTCGATAAAGCGCTTCCTCTGCTCGAACGGGTCGTTGAGCTCGGTAAATGCGTTGGCAATCTCCATGCCGCCGGCAAAGGCCTCGAAACGCTCTACCAGGTGCTCGTCGTCGGGCTTAAGCTTGGCCAGAGGCGACATATCAACCGGATGGTGCAAAAGAAAGGTCGGCTGCACGAGGTGCGGTTCGACGAAGTTTGACAGCAGCTCGTCGATCAGCCTCCCCCGGTCCTTCTCCGGGTCGGCCTCCATTCCCATAGCCAGCATCCTGGCCCGCAGCGAGGCGGCGTCGGGGTATTCCTTAAAGTCGATACCGGCGCGTTCGATGATTGCCTGGCGCAGCTCGACGCGCTGCCAGGGAGGCTTAAAGCTGATGGTATTCTCCCCGAACCTTACCGCATCCGTGTCCAGCACCTGCTGGCTGACCTGGTATACCATCTCCTCCAGCATCATCATGACATCGTTATAGTCGGCATAGGCCTGGTAGCTTTCCAGCATGGTGAACTCGGGGTTATGTTTCGTGGAGAGACCCTCATTACGAAAGATACGCCCCAGCTCATAGACCCGATCGAAACCACCGACAATCAACCTCTTCAGATAGAGCTCAAGGGCGATGCGCAGATATAAGTCGCGGCCGAGGGCGTGTTGATGAGTAACGAACGGCTGGGCGAGCGCACCACCTGCCGAAGGCTGCAGCACCGGCGTTTCCACCTCAATAAAACCCCGCTGGTTCAAGAACTGCCGAATTGCGGTAATAATAAGGCTGCGTTTCAAAAAAATATCCCTGGCCTCATTATTGGCAATCAGGTCGAGGTAGCGCTGCCGGTATCGTGTGTCGATGTCGCTCAGTCCATGCCACTTCTCCGGCAGGGGCTGCAGCGATTTAGCCAGCATGGTGATTTCTTTTACCTCAATACTGGCTTCTCCGGTCCGGGTACGAAACGGTCTGCCGTGCGCCCCGACGATATCACCGATATCGAGGTCCTTCTTAAGCAGCCTGAGGCTGTCCTCACTGAGAATATTCCGGTGGCAGTAGAGCTGGATTTTTCCCGAGCCGTCACGCAAATCAAGAAAGGAGACCTTACCCATCGGCCGGTGCGACATGATCCGCCCGGCAACACGAACTTCAATCGCATTTTCTTCAGCCGGGTTCTTCTCTATACCCTCGAGCAGGGCAACAGCCTGCTCCGTGGTATGACTGCGCTGATAGCGGTGGGGGTAGGGATTGATACCGGCCTCACAAAGCCTCTCCAGCTTTTCCAGTCGCTGCTGGTTGATACGGTCTGCTCTTGATGTCATCTCTTACTCTATCCTCACATAATTGGTGCTATGAAACGGTAGCTCTTAAGCGGAATTATGTCTTAATGGTTATTATATGAGTTCCGAACGTCATAGTAAAGCAGATTCTACACTACCCTTTCAGCGTATCCAGCCAGGCGGTTGACTTGACCTCCCGCTCCAGCAGGTAGTGTAGATACCCCCTCATGATTCCCTCTAACTCGCGGGACAGATCACGGTCTATCTTCAGTTTTTCGGCTGTGGCAAGGTCGTTATCCTGCAGCCACCTTAATACCTTGATGGCGTTTACCGATATGCGATGGGCCGGGAGCTGACTGTTTGAGCAACCCGGGCACAGCACGCCGCCGGCAGGGGCAGAGAAGTAGTTGGGCACCGGTTCCAGAGGCAGGCGGCAGGAGATACAGCAGCCGAGCTGAGGCCGGTAGCCGACCAGACTGAGCAGGTGTAGCTCAAAGGAACGCAAGATCACCTCGCTGTTACTCTTCAGGCAGAGGCTCCGCATCGTCTCCAGCAGCAGCTGGAAGAGGGGCTGGTTCTCAACACTATCGGCGGTGAACTGGTTGATCAGTTCGATAGCATAAAGGGCATAGGAAGTGAGCTCCAAATCGCTTTTCAGGGGGAGGAAGCTGTCTATCGTCTGGCTGCCGGTTACCGTATCCAGGTTGCGTCCCCGGGCCAGTGAGACCGTACTGTAGGTCAGGAGCTCAAGGTGACCCGCCATCTTGCTCCTGGGGCGCCGCACCCCCTTGGCCACACCCTGAATCTTGCCCAGATGGGGAGTATAGAAGGTCAGGATTCTATCCGCCTCACCGAGCTTGACCTTCTTGATAATAATGGCTTCGGTCTGGTAGTTCCGCGGCTTGGACAAAGAGGCTGTGCTCCTTCGGGCTACTATATAGGGACCGGCACTAAGGGCTAGATATCCTGTCGTCCTTCAATAGCCCGGGTCAGGGTAACATCGTCGGCGTATTCCAGTTCGGTGCCGAAAGGCAATCCCCTAGCCAGACGGGTAACCCTGATACCCAGGGGCGAGATAACCTTCTTGAGATAAAGGGCAGTCTGCTCCCCCTCGAGATTGGTATTGGTTGCCATAATGACCTCGCTTATCGAGCCGTTCTGCAGCCGGTTGAGCAACTCGGTAATCCGTATGTCTTTAGCACCTACTCCCTCGGTAGGCGAGATAGCGCCATGGAGGACATGGTAGAGTCCATGATAGATTCCGGTGTGCTCCAGGGCCAGAATATCCTGCGGCTGTTCAATAATACAGACCTGAGTGCGATCGCGCCGGTCGTCACAACAGATACTACAGGGATCAGTCTCGGTAACATTAAAGCAAACTGAGCAGAGCCGGGTCTCCTTTTTCACCGACAGGATGGCATCAGCCAGCAGGGCGGATTGCTCTTCAGGGGCACGCAGGATATGATAGGCGATTCTCTGAGCGCTCTTCACCCCGATACCGGGCAGCTTATTAAGCTCACGGATAAGCCTGGCTACTGCGCCAACGCCGGGTGATGATTCTCGATCCATACTTTCTCCCTTTCTCTCCCTTAAAGAGGGGCCGGTTCTTGATTACGCAATACGGGTTTAAAAAAGACCGGGCATCTTAAGGCCGCCGGTGAGGCTCTTTAACTTGCTGGCGGCAGCCTTCTGTGATTTAGTCAGGGCTTCACTTACTGCTTTCACTACCAGTTCTTCCAGAACCCCCGCTTTATCAGGATCGATTACCCCGGGTGAGATTGTAATCGATTTTATCTTTTGCTGTCCGTCGGCCGTTACCTTAACGGCGCCCTTGCCTGAACTGGCTTCGACGATGGTATTACTCAGCTCTTCCTGAATCTTGTCCATCCTTGCTTTGAGTTCTCGGGCCTGATTCATTTGAGATAGGTTCATTTCTCCTCCGCGTCAATAATTTGTGCTCCCATATTCAATACCGCCTCCACCAGGTGGTTATCTTCCGGCTGGTAGATACAGTCTACCCGGCAGGGATGACCGACAAAACTACTGATAATCTTTTCCGCCACCTGCCGGTTTTGCGGTTTTTCCATATTATCCTTGTGGATGGGGAACTTAAAAGCCAGCACTACGGTATCGTCGCTAAATGACACCGGCCTGCCGGAGCTTCTAAGAAAGGCAACTGCCGGGGTTTTCTGGGTATCCGCCGGGGCATTCTCGATGATCCGCTTCCAGTTCTGCCTCAGGAATTCAAGCTCACTGCCCGGTTCGGGCGGAGCAACCGGAGTTCCCTCCGATGGCGGCGGGACTTCAACTGCGCCTGGCCCGGCTTCCGGTTGGGCGGGCGACGGCGAAGCGACCTCAGCCGCCCCGGTTTTAGCTGATGACGGCTCAGTGGGAACAGGAACCTGGGGAGGCGAAGATACGCCAGCCGGCTTTTGCACTTTAGGTCGAGCTTGTTTTGCCTGAATCTTGGGCGCCTCCTCTGGTGTCAGGACACAGTCAACCAGCGCCAGCTCCAGCGGCAGTGTAGAGTAGCTATCGAAACCGCCGGACTCCAGTTGACCGAATAGTTTGACCGCCTTCAGTATCTGTGGTAGTGAGGCCTTAAGTGCTATCTCCTTTAGTTCTGCCAAGTCCTCACCAGGGAGATCAATATCATCGCCGGCACCAGTCTTGACCAGCAGCAGTGCCCTGAGGTACTCCACCAGCTCCCGGTTAAACGGTCGCAGGTCCAGCCCGTTGCCGCTGATGCTGTGTATCGTCCTGATTCCAGCAGCAATATCATTATCCATGATGTGCTTCAGCATCTCTCCGGCCCGCCGGTCCCCGCTGATACCAAGGGTAGCCTGAGCCTGCGGAAGACCTATTTCGGTACCGTAATAGGTGATAAGCTGCTCCAGAATATTTTCGGCATCACGCAGGCTGCCGGTAGCGCTCCTGGCGATAAGCCGCAGCGTCTCCGGTTTGACCTCAACGCCTTCCGAACTGCAGATGTGGCCTAGCCGGGAGACGACATCAGACTGGGCGATACGGCGGAAATCGAAGTGCTGGCACCGGGATAGAACCGTGGGCAGGACCTTATGAGCCTCGGTAGTAGCCAGGACAAAGATTACATGGGGCGGCGGCTCCTCCAACGTCTTTAAGAGAGCATTAGAGGCGCTGGTACTGAGCATATGGACTTCGTCTATGATATATACCTTGTAACGGGCTTCACCGGGAGTATAGTTGGCTCTCTCACGCAAGTCACGAATGTTATCAACACCGGTGTTGCTGGCAGCATCAATCTCGATAACATCCAGCGCTCTGCCTTCGGTTATCGCCCGGCACATCGAACAATTATTGCACGGTTCATCCTGCCCGTTAGTGCTCAGGCAATTGACCGCCTTAGCCAGGATACGCCCGGTGCTGGTCTTACCGGTGCCCCGCGGGCCACAGAAGAGATAGGCATGGGCAACCCGGCTGCTCTTCAGGGCATTAAGCAACGTGCGAGTCACCTGCTCCTGACCGACTACCTCCGCCAGGGTCTGCGGCCGCCACTTACGATAAAAAACTTGAGAAGCCATAGCTTATGCTATTATACCCTATGACACTGTCTGGTTGCCAAGACCTCTCGAAGCAATCGCAATCGGGATGATTGCCCGGTTTCTGAAAAAACTCGCCAAAAAAGATATCCCTCTTAATTAATAAGAGGGATATCATGGGTAAACATTCCCACTACCGGTTATAACAGCGATGGGATATCTTTTGCGGCATCGTCAATATCTTGGAGCTTACAGGCCGCCTCTTCTCTCTTCCTCCGAATCTCTTCGATAACCGTAGTTGAGAGAGCGTAGTAGCTCTTTATCTTTGTTGAAGTATCGAGCTCCGATAGTATCACGGTGACGTCCAGAACGCCCTTCTGCCTGGGGTAGTCACCGCTGCGTATTATCGCCTTCGGGGCGATGTCTCTCATGTAATCGCCGAGCTCCTTAACCAGATCCATATTCATTTCCCTGGCCGGTGCGGAAAGAAGATAGAGGGCACGGTTGGCATCCTGGGGATTACAGGCAAGCGAAAGCTCACTCAGGGCCTCATCCATAGCCTGTATTCCCTTGTGGGTCTCGGTACTCTTATCCCTGAAGTTCCGTGTCTGCCGGAACGGTCTGATCATAGAAAGGGGTGATTTACCATAGCCGATTACCGTCCAGCCCGATACGGTCTGCAGGATATCCCCGGCGTCAAGCGTCTTCGCTCCGATGTTCTTTCGTTTTTTCTCCTCGCCGGCACAGAGCAGATTATAGAACGGCTCCACTATCAGCGCGTTGATGGCAGCAATATTGTTTCTGATTGAAGAGTCCTTACGAATATACCGCTGGTTATCGACAAGAATCACCGCATCGGCCACCGCGTTGACCGATTTCAGGCAGGTGGCAGTATTATAAATAGTCCTCTCTTCGTTGTTTTCTTCGTGCTCAAACGGCAGGATAATAAGGTTATAGACCGGTTTATCCGCATAGCGCTCCTTGATCAGTTTGGTCACTACCGGAATTGAGCCGGAGCCGGTGCCGCCGGCGGAACTGGCCACCAGCAAGAAGGCATCCGACTCCAGAAAGCGCGGAGTAACCCTTATCGCGTCGACAATCTTATCGCTATCCTCTTTGGCTATCTCAGCCCCCAGCTCATTAATCTTGCCGACTCCGTGGCCGCCGGTCCGGCGCCCACCGATAAGAATTCTATGCTTATAATCGGACTTGATTGCCTGCAGGCCGCTTAAGTCAGCCGAGTCCGAGTTTACCGCGAAGGCACCGGTCACTATCTCTATGCCCCGATTGCTGCGTGCGCGAGCGTTCAAGCGGGCAAACTCATCGGCAACTCTACCGCCACATTGTCCAAAACCAATAACTACTAATTTCATTTCCTATCTCCGGCGTCAATAGTTTCACCATTTTAGTCATACTCGCCGTACAATGTCAATTACTATATCGGGTGAGATGCCTATTCGGCCAAAATAGCTTGAGCAGCGGTAGTCCTGTACATTGGTATATATTGCAAAACTAATTGACCTATCATAAAATAGGGAATACGCAACAAGAAGAGAACTCATCCACATTGCCGGAATGTCATGTTGTTATTCTTAATCAAAGTCTTTAGGGGTTGTTAAGAGGTATGGAAGACGGAACCGGAGCAATTGATAAGGCGGTGGCTAGGGCAGAAACACTGAGTAAATCGGCTATCGAAGCTGCCGAGGCAACGATAAGGATAGCTCAAGAAGCGATTGCCAGAGCTGAGGAATTAGGCAAATCAACCAGGAAAGCAGCCGAGGAAGGGACCCGATCGTCCAAAAAGGCGGTAGCCAAGGCAGAAAAGGTAGCCAAGGAAGCTGAAGAATCTACCGAAGCATCGTCTAAGGCTTTCACAGAAGCAATAGCCAGAGCCGAGGAAACGGTCGAGTCAACGAGAGATGCCCTCAAGAACCTGACCAAGACCTTTGAGGCCTCGGTTACTCAAGCGGAGAGAACGGTTAAGGAAGCCAAGGAAGCTGCTGAGGCATCAATCAAAGAGTCCACGGAAAAGATGAACCGGGCCGAGAGGGCCAGTGCCGCCGCCAGGGAGATTGCGGAAGAGGCCAGAAATATCTCCCGCCAAGCGATAACCAAGGTAGAAGAGGTAGAGAAGCTAGCCAGGAAATTTTCCGAGGAAGCGATTAAAGCTTCCCGCAAGGCGGTGGACGAGGCGGAGAAGGCCAGTAAAGCACTCGAAGAGTCTACCGCAATATCGACCAGGGGTTTTGATAAAGCGATAAGCAGTGCCGAAGAAACGACCAAATGGTCGCAGGAGACTATCGAGACAGCTAGCGCTACCTTCGACAGGACTATTACCGGTGCCGAAGGGGTACGCGAAAAAGCTAAGGAATCCGTTGAGCTGATGAGAAAGTCCTCACAAGAAGCGGTAGCCAGAGCCGATAAACTAAGCAAAGAGGTTCAAGAGACGGCTGATTTAGCGAAACGAAACACTAATGAAGCTGTCAGCGCGGTGATAGCCAGAGCCGAGGAAATAATCAAAGAGGTTCGGGAAATTGCCGAGTCATCGACCGCTGCTTCCCGGGAAGCTTTGAACATGGTAGAGGAGACGGGTAAAATGGCCAGGGAGGCGGCCAACGAAGCAGCTCGGTTATCCAAGGAGGCAATAGCCAAGGCAGAGGAGATAGGTAGAGGGGCCAGAGAGGCAGCCGAGGCAGCGAAGCGCGAGGCACAGCAGGCATCCGAAATGGCCAGACAGGCAGCCAAAGAGGCCGCCGAGACTTCAATCAGAGCATTCGAGGCGGCGATTAATCGGGGTGTGGAAACCACTCGATTTTCAGAGGAGAGGCACAGACCGGCACCAAGCCGTTCCGAGGAGCAAGACAAACCGGTGGAGAAACCTGCCGAAGCACCGCTGAGTCAGATTGAAAAATCTATCGAGACCTCAATAAGCCGCACCACCGGGAAAAACAAGGAAGCGGAGCCAGTCGAAGAGGCACAATCAGAGCAGAGTAAAGAAGAAGCCGAGAGAGAGTCGGCGAGGATCGTAGACAAACGCCTCGAGTTCCTGGCCAGGATGTATGCCACTAAGAAAGAGAAACTCAGTAAGGAGGAGGAATAAAGGGCTGAAAATATGCAGTTTCTTAAAATAAGTCCCTACTCTTCCGTAACAGTAAAAGTACTCGTAACAAAACAGAGCGAAGGAGGACCAGATTAATGAATCAAGGAGCGCAAACTCCCAAAGACCGTGAGCAAGCGGAGAAAACAGCGAAACAGGTGAAACAACAGGCGGCACCACCTGAAAACGCTCAGGAACGCCCGGCAACATCCTTGAGTGAGATCCTGGGGCGGGCAGAAAAAGCATACGCTGCCTATATGGAAGCACAAAAGGAAGTAACCACAGCCTACCGGGTAAGCGAACTGGAAGCAGAAAAGACCTACAAAGACACCGAGCAGCAAGCGAGGAATGCCTGTAATGCAAGCATCAAACAGGCATTCAAGAGCCGTGACGAGGTAATCGAGAAAGCCATGAAGTCACGCGATGAGGCCAAAGCTCAGGCTGAGATGGCCTATAGGGCTGCCATGGATCAGGCGGAAAAGACCTACAAGGATAAAGAACTAACGGCACATGGCGCCTTTGACGAGGATGTAAGTTCGGCCATGAAGACCTGTGAAACGACTATAGCTCAAGCCTGGAAAAAACGCGGGGAGATTATCGAACAAGCCTGGAACATCTATAACAAGGCCGCCGGGTGAAGCACAAAGCAAGGTGAGTCCTACTCAATTACTGCAACTGGTATTTAACCGAGCGTCCGGTCAATCAGAGGAGGGAGGGGATATCCTTAAAGGCATCAGCGAGGTCGCTGTGCTCGATCTCTATTCCTTCCCTCTTTCTCCTGATGGTAGCAATGAGGTCAATAGTCTGGGTAAAGTAGTCAACAATTTTCTTCATCCCGCTGAACTCGGAGAGAATTACCGTAACATTCAGTGAGCCTTTCTCCCTGGGGTAATCACCGGTTCGAATAATGGCCTCCGGTGCGATACGCTTCATATGAGTACCGATATCCTTCACCAGACTCATATCCATATCCTTAGCCGGTGCCGAGATCAGGTATAACCCCCTGCCGGCATCCGCCGGATTGCATCTTACCGATAACTCGCTGATAGCATTATTTATCAACTGAACCCCCTTCTGCCCTTCCGCCATCTTATCCCGAAAATCGAAGAGGTTTTTCATTCTTCCCGGCTGGGATCTACTGTAGCCTATTACAGTCCAGCCAGCCAGAGTCTGTATTATATCACCGGCATCGAGTATCCGGGAACCGATATACTGAGGCCTGGTTTCTTCGCCGGCGCAGAGAAGATTATAGAACGGCTCCGCTATCAACGAGTTAATCTTGGACAGGTTGCCTCTGATCGAGTAGTTTTTGCTAATGTACCTCTGATTATCAACAACGAATACGGCATCAGCCACCAGATAGGCAGATTTGAGACAGGTAGCAGCATTATAAATAGTCCTCCCTTCGGTTTCCTCCTCGTGCTGAAAGGGAAGGACTATCAGGTTATAGAGTGGTTTTTCAACGTAGCGCTCTTTCAGTTTCTGTGTTATCGTGGCTATTGCCCCGGAGCCGGTACCGCCGGCAGCTCCGGCAATGAGCAGGAAGGCATCTGTTTCAGCAAATTGCGGCGTTTCCTTGAGGGCATCAATAATTTTGTCGCCATCATCTCGAGCAACCTCGGCACCCAGCTCGTTAATCTTACCCACACCGTGCCCGCCGGTCTTATTACCGCCAATAAGCACCCGGTGCTGATAATCAGGCCTGATGGTAACCAATCCGCTTAAATCAGCCACATCGGTGTTAACCGCAAACACACCGGTGATGATATTAATCTTGCGCTCCAAACGAGCCTTTATACCCAACCGGGCAAACTCATCGGCAATCCTGCCGCCGCACTGTCCGAAACCGATAACCAGTAATTTCATTTTCGCTACTCTTCCAATATAGAAACAGGTTTTCTATTTTAGACATACCGGGGGTAATGATGTCAATTTAGAGACGGTTTAACAACCATATTAACAATCACAACCCTTTACCGGCAATGTAAACGGCAAGGTCAGCCAAGCGGCAGCTGTAGCCCCATTCATTGTCATACCAGGCGATTACCTTGACCATATTACCGCCGATAACCATTGTGCTCGGCGCATCGACTATGGAACTAGCCGGGTTACCCTTGAAGTCAATACTGACCAGCTCTTCGCTGCAATACTCCAGAATCCCCTTTAGCGCTCCGTCAGCAGCAGACTTCAAGGCCCGGTTGACACCTGCAACATCTACATCCTGACCCAGCTCGGCGACGAAATCAACCACAGATACGGTAGGCGTCGGTATCCGGAAAGCCAGTCCGTGGATTCTACCCTTAAGCTCGGGGATGACCAGAGTCACCGCCTTAGCCGCACCGGTGGTGGTCGGAATAATATTGAGAGCGGCAGCCCGTGCCCGGCGCAGGTCTTTATGATACACATCCAGGATCCGCTGGTCGTTGGTATAGGCATGGATGGTGGTCATCAACCCCTTGTTAACACCGAAGCTCTGGTGCAGCACCTTGACCACCGGTGCGATACAGTTGGTCGTACAGGAAGCATTGGAGATCACCCTGTGTCTGGCCGGGTCGTAGCTATCCTCGTTAACACCGATTACGATAGTAGCATCCTCATTCTTGGCCGGAGCGGAGATAATTACCTTCTTGGCACCACCCTGCAGGTGAGCCGCCGCCTTGGTGGCATCGGTGAATAAGCCGGTTGACTCTATCACAATATCGACACCGTATTCCTGCCAGGGGATTTTACCCGGATCACGCTCGGCCAGTACCTTTACCCTCTTACCATCGACAGCAAAGGAGTCGTCATCCGCTTCCACCTTGCCGGGATACATGCCGTAGGTACTGTCCCACCTGAGCAGGTGGGCGTTCGTCCTGGTATCGGTCAGGTCGTTAACAGCAACTACTTCAATTTTATCATCGTGGCGCAGTTTGATTGCCCTGAAGGTCAGCCTGCCTATACGCCCGAAGCCGTTTATGCCAATTCTGGTTACCATATCCTGTACCTCCTTTTATCTTGAGCTATTTCTTACCCACTCTATACCGGCCGGCACTTCAAATTACAGAATGCCTCCATTCCAGCAAATTTAGCCATATTGCCCAGTTCATCCTCGATTCTGAGGAGCCGGTTATATTTGGCAGTACGCTCGGAGCGACAGGGAGCACCGGTCTTAATCTGCCCCGTCCCAAAGGCTACCGCCAGGTCGGCGATGGTGGTATCCTCAGTCTCGCCGGAACGGTGGCTGACTACTGCCGTCCAACCCGACTGCTGTGCGGTCCGGATAGCATTGATGGTCTCGGTAAGCGTGCCGATCTGATTCAACTTGATCAGTATGGAATTGGATGTCATTTGCGTGATGCCTTTCTTAAGACGGCCGACACTGGTGACATAGAGGTCATCGCCAACCAGCTGGACTTTATTGCCCAGCCTCCGGTTAAGAAGATGCCAGCCGTCCCAGTCGTCCTCAGCCATTCCGTCCTCGATGCTAATGATAGGGTAGCTCGATACCCACCCGGCGTAATATTCCACCATCTCCTGGCTGCTTAGTGAGACCCCTTCTTTTTCCAGAACGTATTTGCCATCCCGGTAGAACTCGCTGGAGGCAGGGTCGAGGGCGATAAAGCAGTCTTTGCCCGGTTTGTAGCCGGCTTTTTCAATAGCAGCCAGTATCAGCTCTACCGCCTGTTTATTCGAGGCTAGCGAGGGGGCAAAACCACCCTCATCACCGACATTGGTGTTCATCCCGCCGTCCTTAAGCACCTTCTTCAGATTATGGTAAATTTCAGCGCTCATCTGGAGGGCATGTCCCAAGCACCGTGTTCCCACCGGCATTATCATAAACTCCTGAAAATCAGTGGAGTCGGCAGCGTGCCGGCCGCCGTTTAGAATATTAAGCATCGGAACGGGAAGAGTATAGCGATCGGTTTTCCCCAGATAACGGTAGAGGGGCAGATTAAGATGGTTGGCAGAGGCATGGGCCACCGCTAACGAAGTTCCCAGAACAGCATTGGCCCCCAGCCTGGACTTATTCCCGGTACCATCAAGCTCAAGCAGCTTTTGATCGATACCCACCTGGTCGGTAGCCAGCATACCGGTTATCGCCGCAGCAATATCCCGATTAACGTTGGCAACCGCCCGGAGTACGCCCAGTCCGTTGAAACGGGAGGGGTCTTTATCACGCAGCTCTACCGCTTCATACTTACCCGTGCTCGCCCCGGACGGGACTGCCGCCCATCCGACTACCCCACTGCCAAGTGTTACCTCGACCTCAAGGGTAGGATTACCCCTCGAATCGAGAATCTCTCTGGCTCTGACACCTGTAATAGTAGCCATTTCCCTTAATATACCTCGAAACTTAATCTATTCTCCGGCTCCCGCTAACTCCAGGGCCTTTTCAACAGCATCAGCAGGGGTCTTCGCCGGAATAATTGAGCCGTCCTCCCGGCCGTTTCTGGAAATCCCCCATGTGTTCAGACCAACAACAGGTATGCCACTCTGAAGAGCATGCCCTATTTCGGTAAGGGTGCCGTAGCTCCCGCCGATGGCAATCACGGCATGGGCTGACTTGACCACCGCCACATTCCTGGCATAGCCGATGCCGGTAACGATGGGAATCTGAACGTAGCGATTAGCTGCTCTACGAGTATCTCCGGGGAGAATGCCGACGGTTACTCCATTCTCAGAATCTGCTCCGCGGCAGGCAGCCTCCATAACTCCACCCAACCCCCCACAAATCAGAACAACACCCCGTCGAGCTAGTGCCCGGCCAATCTCCTCAGCCTCTTTAACCTCTACAACCGTAGGCTGTCCGCCGCCGATGACAGCGACACAAATTTTCTTATCTGTCATCCAAAGCTCCCTGATTACCCTGCCAGATAGGCATTATACCATCCGACAGTGAGCACTGGCAAAGAACCGGCCGGGCAACCCTCTAGTTGTACCGGTTCATCGCCCGCGATATATCTTCGCTCAGGAAGCAGAGGGCTGCTTCACCAACCACAGCTATTACAGGGTTAATCACCGCTTCTTCATCCCCGGTAAAGTCGCTGAGTACATAGCGGACTATATCGTTCTCAATCATTTCTCCATGACCGCCGCCCGGAGCCAGCGGCCGCCCGATGCCTATCCGGAGGCGCGGGAAGTCTCGACTACCCAGAGCATGGATAATAGAGCTGACCCCCTTGTGTCCGCCGGAGCTGCTGCCACGACTGATACGGATCTTGCCTAAGGGGAGGTCGAGATCATCATGAATAACGAGAAGGTCATCCAGCTCAATATCGAACTTTCTGACCAGCGGGCCTACCGATTCGCCGCTGAGATTCATATAGGTCTGAGGCCTGGCTAAAACGACCTCGGTACCGGCTACTTCCCCTCTGCCGGTACGGGCCTTACCCTGTTTTTTATCCAGCTTGATACCCCATGTCCGGGCAAGGTATTTCAGGCAAATAAACCCTATATTGTGACGGTTATGAGCATAAACCTGTCCCGGATTACCCAATCCTACGATTAATTTCATTAGGCAAACTAGTCCCGCCAGCTTATTAAGGCTATTCCGAACATTCCGGACACCTTGAAGACAATCTCAGCCTGCTCATCGGCCAGATCTTAAACCAGGTGATATACCGGCCGGTCACGGTACAATAGTCCCGAAAGCTCATTCCGTGAGTCCTAAATAAGAACGCCTCTTCTTCCAGTGTCAGATAATGCAGATTCAAAGCTATCAGGCCCGTAAGAATAAGGAAGATCAAAGTACCGTTGATAAGAAAGCTGCCGGCCAGGTAAAGGATGAAGAAAAGGTAGATCGGGTTTCTGGAGATAGCATATATACCATGCGTAATAAGCTCGCTGTCGTTCTCTTCACGGTTCCCTACCCGCCAGTAATTCCCCAGGGTAAACCAGGCCGAGGTAAAAACCACGAACCCCAGAATGACCAGTATTACCCCGGCAATTTGAGTCTGTACCGAATCAATCAGTATGATTTCCAGTGATGGAGGCAGCAAGGAAACCTCGGGATCGACAATGCCGCTGATCATTACAACAAACCAGATAGTTATGATCGCAATCAGACAAATCGTCAGGATGCCCCTTACCTTACTGCCGTCGATGGTAACCGCTATGGCCCTGATCCCGTTACGCCAGTTTAGATATATTATCCTGCCCACGAACAGAGAAATATACAGCATAAAAACGGAAAACTGAAAGTAGTCCAGAAAACCGCTCATTCCGCAACCCCGATAGAGAACATCATACTCATCATACTTCCTCTCCTAACAGTTTCAGAAAATCTGCTTCATTAATCTGCTTGAGCCCCAATTCCCGGGCCCGGGCTAATTTAGAGCCCGATTCAGCGCCTGCGACCAGATAGGTAGTCTTTTTGGTAATATCGCTCTTGGCCGTACCTCCCCGTGCTTTTATACGGGCTTCTGCCTCCGACCGGCTGTATCTATCCAAACGACCGGTAATAACGAACTCCTGTCCGGCCAAAGGCAGATCCTCCGCCACAGTCTTTCCTTCCCCGGTGCTGACCCCGGCTTCTTTCAACCTCCGGATAACCCCTTGGTTTTCTTCCTGGCTAAAAAAGAACAGGATGCTTTCGGCAATTTTGGTACCGATAGACGGGACAGCCAGGAGGTCATCCCGGCAGGCTTCAGCCAGCCCATCAATAGTGCCAAAGTGTTTTGACAAAAGTTCCGCTGTCTCTTCCCCGACATGTCTTATACCCAGGGCAAAGACAAGCCGGGAGAGGGGCCTGTTTTTACTCTGCTCGATAGCCTTAAGCAGATTGTCCACGCTCTTTTCTTTCATTCCCTCTATCTTGAGCAACTGCCCCTTCTTCTCCTTGAGAAAGTAGAGATCGGCTACGTCCCTGACCAGTCCCCGCTCAAATAGCACGCCGCTCAAGCTTTCCCCTATCCCCCTGATATCCATCCCGCCCCGGGAAGAGAAGTGTTCGATACGTTCTCTAACCTGTGCCGGGCAGGCGGCATTGGAGCAATAGTACATTGCTTCACCGGCAAGCTTAACCACCTCAGCGTGGCACTCCGGGCAGGCCGGACGCCCCCTATCCTTATCGAATATCGTCCCCAGCAGGCTGAACTCCTCCTCTGCTCCGGTTCGCCTGCTGACCACCGGTCCTACCACCTGCGGTATTACCTCACCGGCACGCTGAAGAATAACCATGTCACCCTTACGGATATCCTTACGCCTGATATCGTCCTCATTATGTAAAGCCGCCTGTTTGATGACTACACCCCCCACCGACACCGGCTCCAGAACGGCATACGGGTTAAGAGTACCGGTCCTGCCAACACTAATCCTGATTTCCTGCAACCTGGTAATACCCTGAATTGCAGGGAACTTATAGGCCACCGCCCACCTCGGCTCACGGCCAACATCACCCAGCCTCTTCTGCCACTCAAAAGAATTAACCTTGACCACGATTCCATCAGCTTCATAAGAAAGGCTTTCCCGCTCATTCACCCATTTCTGATAATAGCCCTCCACCTCTTTAACACTGCCAAGCAACCGGTTATTAGGATTTACCTTAAAGCCCAATGAACTGAGATACTCCATAGTCTCCCAGTGAGTCGCGGGTATCGATCCGCCTTCAGCGTAGCCCAGCACATAGACATAAATATCCAGCGGACGTTTGGCGGTAATACGGGGGTCGAGCTGGCGTACCGAGCCCGCCGCAGCATTTCTGGGGTTAGCAAAAAGGGGGAGCCCTTCTTCAGCCCGTTCCCGGTTCAACCGGGCAAAGCCGGCCTTGGGCAGAAAGACCTCGCCACGCACCTCAAAACGACCGGGCGCCTCCTTAGATACCGACAGGGGTATACTTCTAATAGTCCTCAGATTCTGAGTGATATTCTCACCGCGAAAGCCGTCGCCCCGGGTAGCACCGACGGTCAGCTGACCGTCAACATAGCTCAAAGCTACCGCCAGTCCATCAATCTTGTGCTCACAAACGAATTCGGAGGGCCGCTCCCCCAGCATTTTGACGATCCGGCTATGCCAGCCCTCCAGATCTTCCCTGCTAAAGACATTACCCAGCGACAAAAGCGGAAGCGGGTGCTCTACAACGCCAAACGCTTCTACCGGAGCAGCACCGACACGCTGAGTAGGCGAGTCCGGAGTCAGCAACGACGGGTATTTCACCTCCAGCTGCATCAGCTCTTTCATCAGGGCATCATATTCGGCATCGCTGATTTCGGGGGCGTCCAGCACATAATAACGATAGCTGTGATGGTTAAGCTGAGCTCTCAGCTGCTCTATTCTTTCCGCTGCCCGGGTTGCGTTCTGCAAATATCTACCCCGTGATGTATGACTCTACCAGATTATATCACATCATCCGCACAGTCATAACCATGCCAATCCCGCCCGGGTTTGCGCCCTTCCTGCCCGATAAAGTAGACTTAATAGGATAGCAAATATTTAAAGAAAGTAGAGTAACCGTGTGGTATGGCTGAGATTCGCCCCTTTCGAGGAGTACGCTACAATAAACGGCTGGTTCAGGATATTTCATCGGTCATCTGCCCCCCCTACGATATCATCACCCCCGAAATGGCACAGGAGCTTCACCGCCGCAGCGAGTACGGCTTTATCAAGCTGGAGCACGGTCAGCAGCTGCCATCGGACACGGATGAAGACAACAAATATACCCGTTCGGCAGCCATTCTGAGGAACTGGCTCGAGGAGGGGGCCCTCAAGCCGGACGTACTGCCGACCCTCTATCTGCATCAGCACCGTTTTAGCCATAACGGCTCCAGGTACAGACGACGCGGCATCATAGCTGCAGTCAGACTGGAGGAGTGGGACAGGATGATCATTCGGCCTCACGAGAACACGCGAGTCAAACCGAAGAGCGACCGCCTGAACCTGCTGTGGGCTCTTCAAGCTAACACCAGCCCTGTTTTCGCTATGTTCGAAGACCGGGGGCAGCAAATAGCTTCTCTATCGGCCGACCAGGAACAGGAACAACCGATAATTGAAATAACCGGCAGCGGGGAGGAGCACAGAATCTGGGCCGTCACTGATCCCGGGATTGTCAGCCGGATAGCGGCCTGCCTCTCCGACAGACCGCTCTACATCGCCGACGGACACCACCGCTATGAGAGTGCCCTGAATTACCGGAAAGAAAGGCTAACCTGCTCTCCATCGGCCTCCGGTGACGAGGACTTCAATTTTGTAATGATGGAACTGGTGGATTTCACCGACCCCGGGCTTATTATTCTCTCGCCCCACCGTCTGATCCGGGGTATGTCAAAGGTAACCCTGGGTGAACTCAAAAGCAAGCTGGCGACACTGTTTCAGATAGAGGAGTTGCCGCTAAAAGCACCCGACATCTCCCGGCAGATCGATGATTTACTGGCCGGTGATAAGACAGACCGGGTCCGGATAGTCCTTTTCGGCCTGTCGCCGGGGAACCTTCTGCTGCTCGACATGAGCGACTTTGCTGCCGCCAGTAAGATGATGCCCTACTTCCACAGTGAACTATACAACAGGCTTGATGTCAGCATCGTTGACCATGTCATACTGGAAAAAATGCTCGGCATGACCGGCGAACAGGAGGAAACCGCACTCGCCTTCAACCATGACAAGGCGGATGTGATAAACAGTGTATTGAACCACGAATACCAGCTTGCCTTTTTCCTGGGCCCAGTCAGGACAGACGTAATCAGGGCTATCGCCGACGCCGGTGACCGCATGCCCAGGAAATCGACCTACTTCTATCCCAAACCACCGTCAGGACTGGTCTTCCGCAGGCTGGAATAGCTCCTTTCAGACTCGCTGCTATAGCCTTACCAGTTTGGCAGCATAGACATCGGGAATATCCAGCACCTGCTTGATTTGCTTATCGGATAGAGCTTCATCGAGAGCCAATATCATCAATGCCTGTCCCCTCGGTTTAAGACGTCCGACATGCATTGAGCTGATATTGACATCGGCATCACCGGTCACCTTGCTAACCGCGCTGATCAGACCGGGACGATCCAGGTGATCGCTGAACAGGAAATAGCCCCTGGCCGGTGCAATATCAAACCAGTAATCATTAACCCGTACGATATGCAGTTCGCCGCGCATTACCGTACCGGCAACCGTAATAACGCTGTTACTGGTAGTTGCCTCGATAGTGATGAGACTGGCATAGTGCTTGCAGGCAGCCTCCTTCTGCTCTACTACCGTCAGGCCGCGCCTGGCAGCCACGATATTAGCATTGACCAGGTTGACCCGCTCATCACTAGTTGCCTCGAGTATTCCACCCAGTGCAGACGCCTTAAGCACATTGGTCTCATAGTTAGAGATTTCACCTTCATAGACAAGCTTGATGGCATTCATCTGCCCCTCGGCAAGCTGGCTGACCAACCTGCCCAATGTGCGGACTGCTTCCATGAAAGGCGCCAGTATCGCCAGCATCTCCGCCGGAATGAAAGGGGCATTAACCGCGTATCTGGCCGGCTGCCCCTTCAGAACGTCTACAACCTGAACGGCAACGTCCCGGGAGACCATAGCTTGAGCTTCGGTTGTGGAGGCCCCTAAGTGAGGGGTGACAATAATGCTATCGCTTTCAAAAAGGGGGCTCTCCGTAGTCGGTTCTTTGGGAAAGACATCAACAGCAGCTCCGGCCACTCTTTTTTCATTAACCGCCTTGACCAGCGCCGCTTCGTCGATTAACCCGCCCCGGGCACAGTTGATGATACGAACCCCCGGCTTGACCAGTTCCAGTTCTCTGGCTCCGATCAGATTCCTGGTGGACTCTATCAAAGGCAGGTGGAGGGTGATAAAGTCAGCCTCCTTCAGCAGCGACTCGAGCGGCAATAGCTCTACCTGCAAATTACCGGCATGCTCAACGGAGACAAACGGGTCATAGGCGATCAGTTTCATTTCCAATCCTCTAGCCCGTCTGGCCACCTCCGAGCCAACGCTGCCCAGGCCGACAATACCCAGCACCTTGTTTCTAACCTCGCTGCCCATAAATTTGCTACGCTGCCACAACCCAGCTTTAAGGGCAGCGTTGGCCTGGGGAATATGGCGGGCCAAAGAAAGCATCAGGGCAATCGTGTGCTCGGCAGCCGAGATTGTGTTGCCGGTAGGAGCATTAACAACTACGATACCACACCGGGTTGCCGCTTCGACGTTAACGTTGTCTATCCCGACGCCGGCACGGGCGATAACCTGGAGCTTACTGCCTGCCTCGATAATCTCAGGGGAAACCTTGGTCTGGCTGCGCACCACCAGCGCTTCGTAATCACCGATTATGGATGCTATCGACTCCGCACTCAGCCCCAGTTTGACATCCACCTGAGCGCATCTGCTCAGAATGTCAACTCCTTCGTCGGAAATGGCTTCGGTCACCAGGACTTTCATTGCCTACCTCCTGAACCCGGCCTGCGGCAGTACCACCTTCAGCGCTGAAATTACGGCTTCAATATCCGCCTCGTTCACCCAGCCCAGATGACCGATGCGGAATATCTTGCCGCTCAGTTTCAACTGACCGCCGCCAAGTACAATATGGTGTTCCTCTCTCATAATCTTGAGCATCCTGGGAATATCAAGCCCACCGGCCGCCGCCACGGAGGTAACGGTATTTGAGGCGTATTTTTCCTCGGCGAAGAGGGGTAAACCCAGCGATTTTGCTCCCTCGCGGGCCATATTACCCAGTCGGATATGACGGCCTACGATGTTGGGCAAACCTTCATCTAACATCATCTTTAAAGATACCGCCAGGGCAAATACGGTGGAAATTGCCGGCGTCCAGGGCGTTTGCCCTTTCTCCAGATAGGACTTCGCCTTGCCGAAGTCCCAGTAAAAGCGGGGCATCTTAGCAGCGGCGTGTGCCTGCCATGCCTGCTTGCTCACGCTAACCATGGCCAGACCGGGGGGAACCATCCAGCCCTTCTGCGAGCCGGTAACGGTAACGTCACAATGCCACTGGTCAACCGGAAGGTTAATTGAGCCCAGACTGCTTACGGCATCAACTAGGAGCAGCTTGTCAAACTCCTTAACTACGCTGCTGATTTCAGCCAGGTCATTGGTAACACCGGTCGACGTTTCATTATGAGTGACCAACACTGCCTTAATGTCAGGTTCGCTCTGAAGCTTCCGGCGTATGGCATCGGCATCGGCGGCCTTGCCCCACTCAAAACAGAGGCGGATTACCTCAGCCCCGAAGGTCTCCGCAATGGTGGCAAAGCGGTCCCCGAAGACACCGATGGATACTGCGAGCACCTTATCGCCGGGAGACAGGGTATTGACAACAGCAGCTTCGAGCCCGCCGGTTCCCGAACCGGTCAGCAAAAAGACATCGCCCTCGGTCTGAAACAACTTCTTAAGATTAGCGGTAACCTCACTTACTATCCGCCCGAATTCCTCACCCCGATGATTGATCATCTGTCTGGCCATTGCCTTCAGGGGTTCGGGTGGGCAGGGGGTCGGTCCTGGAATACGTAGGTGCTCCATTGTCTGTCTCCTATTTTTTATTTTTATTCTGAACACACAGGTGTATCAGTACTGATATTGAGAAAAACCGATTGGTTTATAACCGGTGCTAGGTAGATCTTATATGGCCTCGCTTACCCACTTTAATGGTGGTCCCTTTCGGGAAAGCCCAGTCTACATCGGTGATTTTTATGCCGTCAGCCTCTACCGCACCCTGCTCGATAAGACGCTTGGCCTCGCTCCGGCTTTTCGCAAGCCGATTAATGACCAGGTAATCCCGGAGAGGAACATTTGATTCGGTACCCTCTTTTATCTTCTCGGGCATTTTTCTTTCCTGGAAGACCCTGGTGAAGTGCGCCTCAGCTTCACCGGCTGCATTCCGGTCGTAGAGCTGGGTGACGATCTCTCGAGCCAGACGCTTTTTGAGCAGCATCGGATTGAAAGCGCTGTCATCAAGCCTGCATTTGAACTCGGCCAGCTCCTCATCTGAGACGTCGGTCACCAGCTCAAAGTAATCCAGGATAAGGTTGTCGGTAATGGACATCACCTTGCCGTACATCTCGACAGGCGGTTCGGCAACGCCGATATAGTTGCCCAAGCTCTTGCTCATCTTCTGGGTGCCGTCGGTACCGACCAGCAGAGGGGCCAGGAACACCTGCTGGGGGCGCTGCCCCACTGCGGACTGCAGTTCGCGGCCTACCAGCAGGTTGAACTTCTGGTCGGTTCCGCCAAATTCAACATCGGCCCTGACGGCTACAGAGTCATAGGCCTGAAGCAGCGGATAGAGCAACTCTGTCACCGCGATGGGACGACCTGTGCTATAGCGATTACTGAAGTCTTCCCGCGCCAGCATCTGGGCCACGGTAAACCTGCTGGTGAGCCGGATGACATCGGCCAGGTTGAACTTGCCGAACCACTCGCTTTGCCACCTTACCTCCGTCTTTCCCGGGTCAACCACCTTGAAGAACTGCTCCATATATGTCTGGGCATTAACCTTAACCTGCTCCGCGGAAAGCATGGGGCGGGTTACCGAGGCGCCGCTGGGATCGCCGATCTGGGCAGTCCAGTCGCCAACGATAAGGATAACCTTATGCCCCAGCTCCTGAAACTGGCGCAGCTTCTTTAAGGTTACCATGTGACCGAGGTGAATGTCGGGGAAACTGGGGTCGAAGCCCTCTTTAAGCCGCAGCTTCCTGCCGGAGCGGAGCAGCGCTATCATCTCCTCTTCAATGATAATCTCAGCCACTCCCCTTTTCAGAAGGCGACTAATATCCATTTCGGTGGTTTTTTTGCTAATATCCACAGCTACTTCCTGCCCGCGGTCCCGAGCAGCGCCCTCCCCTTTTCAATATCCGCAGCTATCTGCTGTCTCAACTTCTCAACGGTATCGAACTTTTCCCCGCCGCGAAGTCGCTCAATAAAATCGACTTTCAACTCTTTTCCATAGAGATCGCCGGAATAGTCGAGGATGCAAACCTCTATCATGCTCCGGCTTTCACCGAAGGTAAGACTGGCACCGACGTAGGTCATCGAGTTGTAGGCGCTATCGTCAATATACGCTCGGGTGGCATAAACACCTTCGGTAGGGATAGCCTGCTCCGGGTCGATGCCCAGATTGGCGGTGGGGAAACCCAGCAGCCTGGCGCCCCGGCTCGCCCCGGGTACTACCTGCCCGTGCAGACTGAAAGGACGACCGATCAGGTTATGCACCCTTTTCATATTCCCGCTGGACAGCGCCTTCCTGACCAAGGTACTACTGACAACCTCGCCGTTTATCGCCAGCGGGGGCACCACGTCTACCGTAAAGCCCATGTCTGCACCTAATACCCGCAGGGCATCAATACTGCCCTCTCTGTTCCGGCCGAGGGCAAAGTTATGCCCGACTACCAGCCCCTTCATTCTCAGGTATTGCTGCATCAGACCGGCAAAGCGACCCGCGCTGATTTGAGCCAGCTCAGCATCGAAAGGCAGAATAAAAACGGCGTCAACATTCTCGGCAGAAAGGAGCTCAACCTTCTGATCGATGTCGGTGAGAAACAGCAGGCCGGACCGGGACGACAGCACCTTCTGAGGGTGAGGGTTGAAGGTTACTACCCCGCTTAACAGGCTACGCTCTTTAGCCCTTTCCTTCAGTTCCGAAAGCAGGTGTTTATGGCCGAGGTGAACGCCATCAAAAACCCCGATGGTCAATAATGTATCCCCACCGAGCTCCTTACCGGGGGAGGAACGGGCCAGATCTTCCTCTATCGACATGACTTCTCACCGGGCGATGTTTACTACTAGCTAAGAAATTGTCCAGAAATAAATTAAGGGGAATTACGCAAAAACCTCGGTGGTTTATCCTAGCTGAATTACTCTAATACTAACACAAGCCAAACTAGGCGTCAATTACAACACCGGGATGCCCACCCTGATGTACATTATGTAATGTTATTACAAGTAGGACAGCGCTTATAATGGTTTTATGCTAAGTTCTGTCGGAACAGGCTACCGCCCGGAGACGTGTTTGCAGAAAAATGCAGAGCAAGTAGTATAATGGGTATACTACGGACAGGCAATAGCCCGTAAATGATTACAACAGGTGGCCGATAGCGATGCGGAAACCAAGTCTCTTGGTAATAGCCGCTTTAGTGATCATGTTTGCCAGCGCATCGTGTATTAAGCCTCTGGAGGAAAGCACTACTATGAATACTATTGATCAGGGACAGTACAGCACAGCAACCTTTGCCGGAGGCTGCTTCTGGTGCATGGAACCGCCCTTCGAGAAACTGGACGGCGTCCGGGAGGTTGTTGCCGGCTACACCGGCGGCGATAAGCAAGACCCTAATTATGAAGAAGTCTCGTGGGGCGGAACCGGCCATTACGAAGCAGTACAAATCAGATATGACCCCGACATCATATCCTACGGGGAATTGCTGTCGGTTTTCTGGCGGCAGATTGATCCTACCGACGGAGGGGGACAGTTTATGGACCGGGGGACACAATATAGAACCGCGATTTTCTACCAAGATGAGCAACAGAAGGAAATGGCGGAGCGATGCCGGTCAATGCTCGAGGCATCGGGAATCTACGACAAACCCATCGCTACTCAGATTCTTCCCTACAAGGAGTTCTACAGGGCCGAGGAATATCACCAGGACTACTATTTGAAGAACGCTTCAAGATACGAAAGCTACAAATGCAATTCGGGCAGATGCGAATATATAGAGCAGAAGTGGGGAGCCGCAACGACCGGTTTTGAAGACTACGAGAAGCCTCCCGAAGCGGTCTTAAAACAGAAGCTGACCGCGCTGCAGTATCACGTTACCCAGGAGAACGGCTCCGAACCGGCCTTCAACAACTCATACTGGGACAACAAAGAGGACGGCATATATGTCGATGTCGTTTCCGGAGAACCGCTGTTCATCTCTACCGACAAGTTTGAATCTGGTACGGGTTGGCCCAGCTTCACCAGACCCCTTGAAAAAGACAATATCGTCACGATAACCGACCGCAGCTACGGAATGACGCGCACCGAGGTCAGGAGCAAGCACGCCGACTCACACTTAGGTCATGTCTTTAACGACGGGCCTCAACCTACCGGCCAACGGTACTGTATTAATTCCGCCGCACTGCGATTTATTTCCGTGGAGGCCCTGGTTGAAGAGGGCTACCCGCAGTATATCTGTCATTTCGTAAGATGACCGCCTACCGGTCGGCTGCTTCTAATACGATGCCGATCGGGCAGTGGTCAGAACCCATCACTTCAGGCATGATGAATGCCCGGGAAAGCGTCGGCAGCAGGTCTGCGGTGACGAAAAAGTAGTCGATCCTCCAGCCGACATTCCTTTCCCTAGCCCTCGATTTCAGATCCCACCAGGAATACTGACCCGGCTCCTGATGGAAATGGCGGAAGGTATCAACATAGCCATGGGTAACCATCTTGTCCAGCCATGCCCTCTCGACAGGGAGAAAGCCCGATATTTTGGCGTTCTCCTTCGGTCTGGCCAGATCAATCTCCTTATGAGCGGCGTTGAAATCACCGCAGATGACCAGTTTCTTCCCCTCCGATTTCAGCGAGTCGATAAAGACAAGGAATGCCTCATAAAAATCCATCTTGTATTTGAGCCGGCTTTCACCCTGCTTGCCGTTAGGGAAGTATACATTCAACAGGGTAAAGCCGGGATACTCTGCGATGAGAACCCTCCCTTCCAGATCCAGACCTGCGGCAGCAAAACCATACCGGACACTGAGCGGACTTTCCTTGGTGAAGACGGCTACTCCCCCGTATCCCTTCCGCTCCGGATAGTTCCAGTATGCCTGGTAGTCCTGCAGCTCCGACAGCTCTGCGGTGATCTGGTCGGGATGCGCTTTTGTCTCTTGGAGACAGAGGATTTCCGGAGATTCACCGCGCAGCCAGTCCGAAAAACCCTTCTTTAGAACGGCACGGATGCCGTTGACATTCCAGCAAAGCATCTTGACCGCGCTCATTGCAGCACCCTTTTCATACAACCTTTTTCTGCCGCTTTCCTACTTGACCAACCCCGGCCGTGGGATTAACTATCAGTTAGCATACCACAGCCGCGCATATGCTTAAAGGATAGGAATATGTTTCCTGAATACGCAGCCCGGTTTCATCCAACCGCATCCAACCATGACCCGGCATATCGGCTTGAGACTCTCTCCGTCAGGTTGAACTACCCGGGAAACCATTGTATGCTTATGGATAATGGTATCCTTATCGCGCCTCCGTCCATGCATATAGAAGCGGATCGATTATTTGGGGAGGTGCTGTCAGGTGACTGAACCATGGTCATGGGCAATGCTGCTGTTCACTGCGCCTGTTGCCGGAATAATTAAATCCCTGCCCTTTGAATTCACCCGTAACCTGTCGACCTACCCGCTGTTTTTTATCGCCGCCCTGTTAAGCTCTCTGGTCTTCTTCCCCATTTACTTCGGCTTAACCAGGATTATTCCCAAATTCGACTCTCTGACCAGAGCCTCGGACAAGAGCCGGGCCAGGTTTAACAGATACTTCGGAAGGTGGGGGTATCCCGGACTGGGCATACTGGTAGTAATACCGGGACCGGGCACCGGAGCAATAGTGGTTTCAACGATAGCCTCAGCACTACGGTTGAAACTGTGGCAGTCATATTTAGCAATTCTAGCGGGGTGTGTCGCTCAAGGGGGAATACTGGCCGGAATATACAGCGGAGTATTTCGACTGTGATCAGGGCATCATTCCACGGGACTTATGCTACTCCGCGTAGCACAAATCAGCGAAGCTCTGGGGCATAGCCCGACAGTCTTTACAACGGACGTCTACCACCATATAATTAACGATATACAAAAGAAGACGCTAAGGCCATGCCGGATGAGGTATTGCCGGTCGGATTGCCTCAAACAAATAAAGCCAGTTTAACGCCAATTTTCTGAGACTTGGTCTTGAATGCCAGCGTAGCTCAGTGGTAGAGCAGCGGTTTCGTAATCCTGGGGCAGGTATGCCGTTGTGTGTCATTAGCTTCAAATTAGAACGTTTGTGTTAGTTGCAAAAACCCATTTTGAACCTAATGTGCTTTTTGGTGACGTTATGACCTTTTTAGTTTGTCGCCAAAATGTCGCCAATTTATTACTTGTTATGTAAAGCATTTTTCTAGATATACCCCTAACCTTCAATATGAACTTGACAAACAACCTTAATCATAGTATCTTCTTTGTATATACAATTAGCGGAGGTTTGACATGAGAACCAGCGTACAGAAATGGGGCAATAGCCTCGCCTTACGTATACCTAAATCTTTCGCTGACGAAGTGGGGCTCCAAAGGGAAACATCCGTAGATGTCTCACTCTCAGGAGGGAAATTAGTAGTAACGCCCATCGCTGAATCAAAGATGAGCCTGAAACAACTTCTGGCAAAGGTAACTAAAGATAATATGCATCACGAGATTTATACCGGGCCAGCCGTGGGGAACGAATCATGGTAAGCTCTCAGAGCTATGTCCCTCAACGCGGGGACGTAGTGTGGATTTCTTTGAACCCACAAGCTGGTCATGAACAGGCAGGCCGACGTCCTGCCGTAGTGATCTCAACTCAAGACTATAATGGTAAAGTAGGCATGGCAATCTTCTGCCCTATTACCAATCAAATCAAGGGATATCCATTCGAGGTCCTTATTCCTGCCGGTTTACCAGTAGAGGGTGCAATCTTATCCGACCAGATCAAGAGCTTGGATTGGCATGCTAGAAACGCGGAATTAATATTCGCTTTACCAGCTAACACTGTCGCGGAAGTGCTGCAGAAGTTGAACACCTTAATATCACAATAGCCATCATTGGGCTCATCTACTTCACATGTTTGTCCCTGTTCGAATATTTCCTTAACGGGATTTTCTCTCCCCCCATCTTATCCCATTAAGTTACCTCTGGAGGCAATAACACAATTTCCGGCAAGAATGATCAGTTAAATACTATATAGTTGATGGCCTAAAAATCAACAGATCAGTCAATGGTTTCACGAGTCTTATGTGGTGGAAA